>NZ_JBGFSH010000008.1:0-150138 GCF_041365715.1 Rhodosalinus sp. FB01
CGGGCCTTGGGGGATCGTCATGGGTGCTCTGGTCCCGATCGCACGCTTGCGTCCGCCCCGTTTACGAACCGTTAATCCTTCTTCGCGGTAGAGCCGGTAGAGCTTCTTCCAGTTCACTTCCCAGCCCTCCCGCCTCAGCAGGATGTGCAGGCGGCGATAACCGAACCGGCGCCGCTCAGACGCCAGCTCCTTCATCCTGGCGCGCAGCTCCGTGTCAGCCGGGCGCTTCGATGGCCGCCGATACACACGCGGATCGATCCCGGCCAGCGCACAGGTCCGCCGCTGCGAGTAGCTCTTCTCCTTCATGGCCCAGTCCACCGCTTTCCTCCGTGAGCCGGGCCTCAGAAGTATTTTCCGAGCATCTCTTTCAGCGTGGCCACATCCATCATGTGCTCAGCCAGCATCTTCTTCAGCTTGGCGTTCTCGGCCTCCAACGCCTTCAGCCGCTTCGCATCGGCGACCTCCATGCCGCCATACTTCCGTCGCCAGTTGTAAAAGGTCGCATCGCTGATCCCGTGCTTGCGGCACAGATCCGACGCGCTCATGCCCGCCTGGTGCTCTTTCAGAATACCAATGATCTGCGCTTCGCTGAAACGGCTTCTCTTTATCGTCTGTCTCCTCAGGTGGAGAACAGGCTAACCTCAAATCGAGGACGTTTCAGGGGAGCAGGTCAGTCGAGGCCGTTAGGCAGGAGCCGCAGGGTTGGACCGCGCCGCGGAGCCGACTGCCACTAGTAGGATCGCGGCACCAGTGACTCGACCGAGGAGTGACGATCGCCAAAGCTCGCCCGGAACAGAAAACGGGCCGCCCTCGCTTTTGAGAGCGGCCCGACATGCGAACGGATCACAATACTATAGAAAGCTCAGAGACCCATCTCGCCGATGATCTGCTCTACCAGACGCACACGTTCCTCCTGTGCATCGGCGATCACGTTCCAGTCGGGCTTGTAAAGCTTGTCCAGAAGCTCTTCCGCGGACATGCCGAGGAATTCCTCGAATTCTGGTGGGATCGTCGCCTTGGGGTTCATCGGCATGTAGGTGTATTGCGCCACCAAGCTCTGGGCCTCTGGGGAGGCCACGAATTCCAGGAACGCCTCTGCCGCTGGGCTTTCTGGCGTGCCGGCGGGCTGCACCACGGCATAAGGTAGCAGCAGGCCACCCTCTTCGGGTAGTTCGACGCGGAAGTTGGTGCTGTCGTCCTTGACCTTCAGAAAGTTCACGCTTGAGTAGTAAGGCCCCGCAATGATCTCGCCCTGCGCAATCATGGAGTTGAACGTACCCATCGAAGGGTAAACGGTCAGAGCGTTCTCGATCACTTGGCGCAGGAACGGGATTCCCGGCTCGATGTTGGTCTCATCGCCGCCATTGAGGTAGGCGTAGAGCGTAAGGTCGTAGACCGACATGAACACCGGCCGGGTAACCGAGATGCGCCCCTTCCACTTGGGATCGACCAGGGACTGCCAGCTGGCGAAATCCTCCTCGCTAGTGAAGTCAGTGTTCCGAGCAATTCCGTAGAAGATATAGTAGGATGGTACACCGAACAGACGCTCGCCGTCCTCGGTCAGGGGCTGCACCTCTTCAGGAAAGTCCCGCATTGACGGCAGCTGGTCATATGTGAATTCCTTGAGAAGACCGCGTTGGCTGAGTTGCGCCACTTCAAAGCCGGTGATGACGCCCACGTTGAAATCTGTCTCGCCCTCGGCGGCGACGATGGCCGCGCCCGCGCTCGGCATCTCGTAGACCTCGACTGGAATGCCAGTCTTTTCAGTGAATGCCGCGCCAAGAAGCTCGCGGAACATAGTGCCGGGGCTGCCGCCCCACACGCCGATGCGCACAACGTCGTCGGCGGTTTGTGCAGATGAGATGGTGGCCACGGCTGCCAACGCCGCGCTTGCGGTGAGGGTTTTCAGTAGTCTTAGCATAGTGAGATCCTTCCTGTTGATGGGGCCTAGGTCTTTCCGCGCTGAAGCTCGCTCATGCGGTCTTCGGAATTGACGAGCACCTTGAGCCCGACGGTTCTTTGAAGCAGCAGCACGAGAAGAAGAGTGATCAAAATGAGGAACACCGAAATCGCAGCCACGATCGGGTCGCCGCTGTCGGCGAGGTGCGCGTAGGTCTGCACCGGAAGCGTGGTGAAGTTGATGCCGACGAGGAACATAGTGATATTCACCTCGTCGAACGAGATAATGAAGCTGAACCACAGCGAGGTGATTAGGCCAGGCTTGAGCTGGGGCAGGATCACCCGCCACAGCGTGTAGACGGGCGTGGCGCCAAGGCTCATCGCCGCCTCGCTTGTCGCTGGGTCCAGCGCGCGCAGATTCGCCGAGATGGGCCGGTAGGCGAAGGGGCCACAGAGCACGACATGGGCGATCATCACGCCGAGGAAGGTGGCGTTGATGCCAAGCTGGTCATTGACCGCCCGCATGGCGATGGCCATGGCCGCAGCCGGAAACAGCAGTGGCAGCATTATTAAAAGCTCAAGCCAGCCGCGGCTGCTGCCGCGCATCCGCATCGCCGCCAGTGCAGCGAAAAGCGCGGTTGCCGTCGTGATGACTGCGACCACGAGGCCGAGCAGGATGCTGGTGCCGAACGCAAACATCCACTTGGGGCTACTCAGGAACTCGGCATACCAGCGGACCGAATAGCTGCCCGGCGGCACACGAAGGAACTGCTCACCCGAGAATGACACCCATGCCACGAAGATGAGCGGCGCGGGTAAAATGCACAGCACGATCAACGCGATGGTGGTCATAAACGCATCGATTGAATTGAGCCTGTTCGGACCTCGGGCCATGTCAAATATTCCGCTTCTTGCGCAGGTGGCGGTCGTGCAGAAGCACGGGCGTAACCAGCAAAAGGCTCACAAGCAGCAGAACGATCGCATAGGCGGCCGCACGCGGGAAATCGAACAGCATGAAGATTTCCTGAAATATCTGGCTACCGACCATCGTCTCGCGAAACCCGCCCAGCAGGATCGGCGTGACGATGGCGCCCATCGCCACGAGAAAGACAAGCAGTACCCCGTTGTAGACACCCGGCAAGCTGATCGGCCAGACGACGCGAAAGAAGGTCTGCACTGGCGTGGCGCCAAGACTTGCGGCGGCCTCCTCGATGGCGCGGTCGGCCTTTGCGAGCACCGAGAGGATGCATACGACCATCAGTGGCAAAAGCACATGCACAAGCCCGATTACCACACCGGTCATGTTGTACATCATGCGCAGTGGCAGCTCGATCAACCCAAGCTCGATCAGGCTACGATTGATGAAGCCCGCGTTACCAAGCAGCAGCATCCAGCCGAAGGTCCGCACAACTATACTCACCAGCCACGGCGAAATTAGCACTAGTAGCAGCATCTCGGTGTTCCGTGCGCGGGCCAGGAAATAGGCTAGCGGATAACCTAGCAGCAGGCTGAACAGAACCGTCCAGCACGACACAAGGATCGTGCGCCAGAGGATGTCCTGATAGGTCCGCTCGGTCGCGAAGGAGCGGTATACCTCGAGGGTGAAAGTGCCCTCTGGATGGATCGATAGCCAAGCGATTGCCAAGAAACCATAAATGAACAGGCCCAAAAAGGCGAGTTGCGGCAGAACCAGGAGCCTAACATTGGAGAGGTGTCTCATAGCGGGATGCCTCCGCCGCGCGCGATTGCTGGGCGCCGGGTCAATGGGTGAGCACCACGTATTCGCGCACTTCCAGGCGCACGCGTGACCCAACGCTCAGGATCTCGGCTTCGGATGGCGCTATGATAGCAGTCAGTCGGGCGTCCGCTTGGCCTACGGAAAGGTGCGCCTTCGCGTGCAGACCGGCATATTCCAGCATCTCGACCTTAGCGCAGCCTGGGACGTCGGAGTCCTCGGCTGGCGAAAGGCGCAGGTTCTCGCCCCGAACGCTGACCCAGACCTGCTGGCCGTCGGACCGGTGCTCGGGATCGCCCAGCGCGGTGCCCAGCGCTTCGACCTCAATGCGGCCGCCGCGGCTGCACCCCTTCAGGACATTGGATTCGCCTACGAAATCAGCGACAAAGACTGATGAGGGCCGGGTGTAGACCTCGCTGGGTGGTGCGATCTGCTCGATCTTGCCAGCATTGAATACAGCGATCCGGTCCGACATCGACATCGCCTCTTCCTGGTCGTGGGTGACGAAGATGAAGGTCGTGCCGGTACGCTGCTGAAGGGTCCGAAGTTCAGTCTGAAGCTGACGGCGCAACTTAAGGTCGAGTGCGCCAAGCGGTTCGTCCAAAAGCAGGATGCGCGGTTCGATCACCAGCGACCGCGCCAATGCGACGCGCTGGCGTTGCCCACCCGAAAGCTGGTGCACCATGCGGTCGCCGTAGCCGGCCAGATCGACCAGTTCCAGCGACTGGCCCACCCTCTGGTGGATGCGATCGCGGGGCTGGCGCTCGACCGACAGGCCGAAGGCGACGTTCTCGAACACCGACATGTGCGGAAACAGCGCAAGGTTCTGGAACACCATCCCCACGGGGCGGCGATAGGCCGGCACGCGCGACATGTCCGCGCCGTCCAGCAGCATGCGTCCGCTCGAAACGGCCTCGAAGCCTGCGATCATGCGCAACATCGTTGTTTTGCCGCAGCCCGAGGGGCCAAGGAACGTCAGGAATTCACCCTCGGCCACGTCAAACGACACGTCGTCAACGGCGGTAAAGGCGCCGAAACGCTTCTGAACACGTTCTGCCGAAAGAATTGGTCGCATCAGCACCTCTCCAGGCGGACAGTCCAGCCGACGGTCGACCCCGGTGCCCTTAAACGCGAAACAAGTGCAGCCGCAGTCCTTATACGTCTAGTTCACGCTATTTCAGGAATATGGCTATGTCAAAGCAGTTTTTTAGTTTAATGAAAAACACGCGAGCCGTCGCATCACTCCCCGCGCAAGGCCGCGGCCAGAGCAGCGGCGGCATCGATCACCGCGCGCTGCTCTGGCTTCATGCGCTGGTCAGGATAGCCTGCCACCTCGGCAAAGGGATCAGCCACGCCTGTCCACGTTCCCGATAGAGCCTCGGCCACGGCGAGCGCACAATAAGGAGCATAGACGGGTGAATAGCCGCCTTCGTGCACAGCCACGACGCGGCCGCAGCAAACACTGTCTGCCACGGCCTTGATCGCTTCGGTCATGCAGCGGTAGGTCTCCATGTGCGCCAGCATCCGGCCAAGCGGATCGAAGACGCACGCATCGTATCCGCTAGCCAGTATCACCAGATCGGGTGCGAACGCCTCGAGCGCGGGCACCACTACCTCGGTCACCGCAGCCACGTATGCGTCGTGACCTGAACCCGCCGGAAGTGGGACGTTGATGTTCAAGCCGGTCCCGTCGCCGGCACCGGTCTCGCGCAGGTGGCCGGTGTCGAGCGGGAAAAGCCCGTCTTGGTGCAGCGAGATCGTCAGCACGTTGGGGTCTGAGTAAAAGATCTCCTGCGCGCCGTTCCCATGGTGCACATCCCAGTCCACGATCGCTACCCGCGCTACATCCGCGCGCTGCAGCGCATGGCGCGCGGCCAGCGCAACGTTGTTGAAGATGCAGAATCCCATGCCGCCGGCGCGCTCGGCATGGTGGCCGGCGGGGCGCGTCAGAGCGTATGCTGTCTCGACCTGCCCGTCGAGCACCGCATCGGCCGCTGCCATCGCCGCGCCGGCCGCCAGTCTCACGATGCGCGCCCCCTCCTGCGGCACCCAGGCGCCTCGCGCCGCATCGCCACCCGGCCCCTCAGATAACGCCAGCACACGCGCCACATAGGCTGGGTCGTGCACGCCGGTAAGCGCGGAGACGACGGCCTCAGCCGGCTTCAGCGCGACGCAGTGCGCCATAAGCCCCGATACCTCGAATAGCCCACGCACCCGGCGCTTGGCGTCGGGGGTGTCCACATGCAGATGCGGCTCTACCCCAGGGCGCCGGCCGAACAGGGCGGATGAGCCGTGCTCGTACCAATAGAACAACTCGTGCGTTGCCAGACCTATCGCCACGACCTTTGCTCCCCGTTCCCATAGCCTCGGCCGGTTCGGCGGGCTAGAGTTCCTTCTCATTGCCTGTGTTTACCCACAGAACCCGCGCCCACTGTCCGGCGGGGTTGGAAAACGAGTGTGGTCGGTCGCTGCGGAAGCCGAAGGCGTCGCCCTCGCGCAGCACGACCGTTTCAGAATCAACGGTTAGCTCCAGCAATCCCTCGATTACGAAGCCCGCCTCCTCGCCGCGATGGGTATAGGCATCGCCGGTCGAACCGTAGGGTTCTATCGTGAGATAGAAAAGCTCGATGTTGGTCTGCTCGACCCGCGTCAGAAGTTCCTTCGAGATGCCGGTCCGCCAGAAGCGCAGGCGCCGGCGGTCGTCCCGGCGCACCACGAATTCGGGGCTAGGCCGTGAAGGCTCGCCGCCCTCGCCGAACAGGTCTCCGATTGAGATGCCGAGCGCATTGGTGAGACTGCGCAAGGTTCGGATCGAGGGAGAGCTGGTGCCGCGCTCGATGTTACTAATGGCACCGATCGAGACGTCGGTTACCTCCGAAAGCGCCGCCAGCGACAGTCCTGCGCCTTGGCGCGCCCTGCGCAGTTGGGCGCCGATCATCTGCTCGACCCCGTCGTTGCGACTTTTGTCCCGAGCGTCCGTGTGCGCAGGTGGTTCCGACATTATAGCAGCTCCGCCTGCCGACACGTCCAGGCGCCACGGCACCCAGGTGGTCTTATGGCACCCCACACCCTCGCGCTCAAGTATTTTTCACTTTAATAAATATTCTTGACTGCGTAATGCTATTAAAGTGAATTGCGCTCAGGGTGCCGAAATGCAAGACGATTCCATGACGGGAACGGCCTGCTCGGGCGCGGAACGCGCAGCGGCGGGCCTGTGGGGGGCAAGCGCAGAGGAGCGTGCAGTGGGCGCCCGCCTCGACGGCGATGTCGATGCGGATCTTTGCGTCGTGGGCGGCGGAGTGCTGGGCGTGGCCGCGGCGCTTTCAGCGGCGGAAGCGGGCGCAAGCGTGCTGCTCTGCGAGGCTGGCGCGATCGGCTTGGGCGCCACTGGACGCAGCGGCGGGCAGATCTGGGCCGGGTTCAAGCCGCTTCCTGGTACGCTTGCCCGCGATCACGATGCCGCCGACGCAGCCCGGCTTGAGGCGCTGGCCGCCAAGGCGCCGCAGGTCGTCTTCGACCTCGTGGAGCGTCACCAGATCCGCTGTCGGCCGGACCGGCGTGGAACCGTGGTGGGGGTGCACAGCGCTGCCGCTTTGCCCGAGGCGTGCCGGAAGTTCGACGCGTTGCGCAAAGATGGCCAGCCGGTGGAATGGATGGACGCAGACACCATCGCCGTCGCGATCGGTACACCCGCCTATTTCGGCGGGTGGCGCCATGCCGCAGGCGGCACTGTGCAGCCGCTGTCTTTTGTGCGCGGCCTTGCCCGCGCGGCCGAAGCCGCCGGGGCGCGGCTTGCCATCGACACGCCGGCCACCCGGCTGGTGCGCAACGGTTGCGGCTGGCGGGTCGAGACGCCGCGTGGGACGGTGCGCGCGGGCGCCGTGCTGCTGGCTACCAATGGCTACAGCGGCCCGCTGCTGCCGCCACTCAGGCGCAGCGTGGTGCCGGTCGAAAGCGCCCAGGTCGCCACCGCGCCTCATCCGGCCGTGCTGGAGGGGCGCATCCTGTCGGGCATCGCCTGCGTGTCCGACACGCGCCGTTCCCTGCTCTATTTCCGGCCCAGCCCAGACGGACGGCTGGTGATGGGCGGGCGCGGCGGGATGATGGGCGCAGCCGGTCGCTGGCGCTTCGGCCGTCTACGCGCGCGGGCGGAGTGGCTGTTTCCAGAGCTGGCTGGCTGCCAGTGGGAGGAAGCCTGGTCTGGCAAGGTTGCGATGACGCTGGATTCGCTGCCGCATGTCCATAATCCCGAGCCAATGTTGTTCTGTGCGCTCGGGTTCAACGGCCGCGGCATGGCGCTTGGCACGGCGTTCGGCACAGAGCTGGGACGCGCGCTGGCGGTGGGCGCATCGGGCGCGGAAGATGCGGACTTCGGAGTCGGCCTGCCGCTGTCGCCGCTGCGCGAGGTGCCGTTTCACCGTCTGCACCGGCTGGGCGTGGCCGCGGTGGCCACCGGATATCTCTTGCGGGACCTCTGGGATGAGCGCCCGCGTAACCGCTGACTGCATCAGGAGGAGAAGCATGTACACCGTGACCGACAGCGATCTGCCGCTTTTGCGGGAGTATCGGACCGTGCCTCGCAAGCAATGGAGTATTGAGCTCAGGCGCCTCCTCAACCGGTTGATGATAGTGCCGAACGAGGAGCGGGTCGTGATCGTCGCCCTTACCCGTCGGGGGCCATGGCAGCTTTGCCGTCGCGATGGAGTCCGCGGCCGACCTTTCCTGCCGGTGGATGATCGAGTTTTCGACAGCCTCGCCGATGCGCAATGGGAGGCGCTTAAGCACCGCTGGTTGGTGGTAACGGGCAAATCGGTTCCGCCGGAATACGATGAGGAGGTCGCCTAATGTACAGGATCATGGGATACCCGGATAAGATCACCCTCCGCGAGGGAGAAGCCGTGCGCTTCATGGTCAGCTGCGAGGACATTACCCGCTATCGCGCTGACATCGTGCGGGTGCACTGCGGTGATGACGGTCCCGGAGCCCCGGGATTGCGCGAAGAGGTGGTCGAGACGCCCGTGAGCGGCAGCTATCCCGGTCGCTGGCAGCCGATCGAGATCGGTTCTCACGCGGAAATCGCCCACGATGGGCGCCTTGATACCGGCGGTGGCCTTACCATCGCCCTTTCGGCGTGGCCGACGTTGCTGAATGGCACTCCACAGGTGCTGGCTGCCCGATGGCAGGATGGCGCCGATGGCGGCGCCGCGCGCGGTTGGCAGCTGCTGATCGATGCCGATGGCACGCTACGCCTTGAGATCGCCGACGGCAGTGGGGGCTTGTCCGCGGTCGCTGTGTCCGAGCCCCTGCGTGAGCGGATGTGGGTACGCATCGTGGCCGGGCACGATCCCGGCAAAGGCCGTCTTTGCCTGAGCGTGGCTCCTGCGTGCGGTTTTCCACACGATGCACTTCCCCAGACCGCCGATGCGGGCGACGGAGCGATCGTCCGTGCCGATGCGGGCCTGCCGGTAAGCTTCGCCGCCGCACCGTCGGCCAGCGACCTGATCCCGCGATGGCGACGCCACTACAACGGCCGCATTGAGGCGCCCGCGCTTTTCGACTGCGCGCCCGCGCCCGCACTAACCGAAGCGCTCGTCTCTGGTGGTCCGGCGCCTGTCGAGTTCGCCCACCATCTTCTGGCC
Source organism: Rhodosalinus sp. FB01 (assembly GCF_041365715.1). NCBI lineage: Bacteria > Pseudomonadati > Pseudomonadota > Alphaproteobacteria > Rhodobacterales > Paracoccaceae > Rhodosalinus > Rhodosalinus sp. FB01. The sequence continues at coordinate 9,274 of NZ_JBGFSH010000008.1, forward strand.
CAATGGGATTTCAGCCAACAAATTCCCACCGATCGCATTCTAGATATCGGTCCGCACCGCTTTCACGGTCGGCTGATGAATCAGCCGACCCGAGGCGTGACCGGCGTACTGTGGGACGGCACCGCGCATCGCTGGACCGAGCTGCCCAAGCATTTCGGTGCGGTGCATTTTCACGACGACGATCTGGACGACTGTCTCTGGGAGGCCGATTTCGCCTTTACCGTGCCCGAGGGGCTGCCGTCGGGCATCTACGCCGCCAGGCTACGCGGCGAAGAGGGCACCGCGGGCGCCGAGGAAGAGTTGCGCCACATCACCTTCTTCGTATCTGAGCCGGTGGGCAAGCCGCGCCACAAGGTAGCCTTCCTCGCCTCAACGGTAACCTACATGGCCTATTCGAACGGGCACTACCGGCTTGATCATCCCCTGATGGAAATGAAATCTGGAAATTTCGCTCCGATCATGCCGGGTGACGTGTTTCTCGACCGACGCCGCGACCTTGGCATGTCGCCCTATGACACCCACTCGGACGGCTCTGGCGTGTGCTACTCCTCCCGCCTGCGCCCCTTGTTCAGTATGTATCTGCAGGAACGGTCATGGTCGCTCAATGGTGACACGCTGATCACGGACTGGATGGATGCGATCGGCATCGACTACGACGTGATCACGGACGAGGATGTGCACTACCTCGGCGCGAGGGTGATGGAGGACTACAACGTCATCGTGACCGGAAGCCACCCGGAATACTGGACCACGGACATGTGGGACTCGCTCGTGGCCTACCAACGCGGCGGCGGCAGGATGATGTATCTGGGAGGCAATGGCTTCTACTGGCGCACCGCTTTTGCACCGGACAAGCCGCACATGATCGAGGTGCGCCGTGCCGAGACCGGAGCGCGCTACTGGGGCACCGAGGCCGGCGAAGGGTATCACAGCTTCACCGGCGAATACGGCGGGCTGTGGCGACGCCTCGGCCGGCCGCCGCAGGAACTTGTTGGCATTGGCACCGTGGCTACTGGTTTCGATTTCTCGTCCTATTACCGGCGTCGGGACGAGGCCAGTGACCCGCGCGCGGCCTTCATTTTCGATGGGATTGAGGACGAAATCATCGGAAACTTTGGTGCCCGTGGAGGCGGAGCAGCGGGCGACGAACTGGACCGTGCGGATTTCTCGCTTGGCACGCCGGGGCACGCTCTGATCGTCGCTCGCTCCGAGAATCACACGCGCACGTACAATCTCGCCCCGGAGGAGACGCTGTTTCATCACCCGATGATCAACGGCGAAGAAGCGCCGGGCTGTACCGCCGACATCGTGTTCTACGAATGTCCCAATGGCGGGGCAGTCTTCTCGGTGGGATCCATCGCTTGGGCGGCGAGTCTGTCGCACGAAGACTACGACAACAACGTTTCGAAGATGACGGAAAACGTCGTGCGCCGTTTTGCACAGGACACGCCGTTCGAGATGCCGAAGGGCTATCCCATGCCCCGGCCGGCCGATTGACTAAGTGCTCGGTGGCGGAGGCGGCCGCAGCCACCGGGATCTCGGCGGGGTTGTGTTTTGCGCTTAGCTTGAAGGCCGGACTAAAACGCGCGGGCTCTATGACAGGGACACAGCCTGGGACTAATCCGCCCGACAAGGCAGTGCGGACGCGTAGTTCGACGATTTACGTTTGATGTCGCAAGGTCATGGGGGCGAAGCCTTCCAGGCGGTGGCTTAGGGTTCTGCGGGCCTTTGTTGATGTCGTGGAGGCCCCTCCTACCTGCACCTGTGTCATCGACAAAGCACGGCTGGATGAAAGTCTGGTGGCACGTTACGGGATAACGCGCCTATCTGAGATAACGTTATCCCCTTCGACTGCGGTCCATGACGCGGTGTCGGCGAGCCTGTAACTTGCCCGCGTCACTGTCCTGGCGCAGGTTGGTTAGAATGACTCTTCCACCACTGCATGAACGCAAGTTTCAAGTCGTTCTCGCATTGCACCACTGAGTAGAACGGCGACAGTGAAGTCAAAAATCAGGTGGCATATCAGTGAGGAGGCGGCTTTCCCATATTGCTAGCGCAATAAATTAGACCCATGAAGTGAATTATTTAGGCATAAGCTGTTAAAAAAACCCTCTTGAAAATCGAAATAATTGAAAATTCGCCAAGCACCTGACTTTGACCCGCGCCGGATGCTCGCTCAGATCGCGCCTTTCATTTCCAATATCTAAATTCGTAGATCCATGGTGTGTACGATGCCGGTGGTGCATACGATGCCGGCCCGACTAAACTCCAGACTTCTCTTGAGCCGTTCTCGATACACAGCAGATGCGACGTCATATGATTTGTCCTTGCCGATCGAGACGTTTCAAAGGCTGCTTGTCCAGCCGGTAAATGTCTGGGAGAATTTCGGGAAAGAGCAAGCAGACCTTTGGGTCGTGACCAGGAATTGTGTGCTCCGCGCTGGAGGCCAGCGCGCGAATGATCTTGAAGCCGTCAAGAGCATCCTGCACGTCCACTACGATGGGAAACGGGTTTTCTGTGAGGAAGTTCTCATAGAAATGCGTCGCGTCAGAAGCAAGACACACCCACCCTGCACCGGTCTTGACCTGGACGGACTGCAGCCCGCGCGAGTGACCTCCGATACGATGAACCAAAACGCCTGGTACGATTTCTGCAGAGCCGTTGTGAAATGCGACTCGCCCGGAATAGATGCAGCGGACCATCTCGACGACATGCTCGACCGTGAATGGTTTTTGCAAGATGGGATGGCACATGCAGGGCCCGGTCGCATATGCGATTTCGGCCGCTTGGAGGTGAAAGCAGGCATTGGGAAACCGCTCGAGAGAACCGGCATGGTCGTAATGCAGGTGTGTGATGATCACCGAATCTACCGAGCCGGCTAAGATATCCAATTGCTCCAGAAGAGTGACAGGATCGTGCAGGAGCTTCCGGCCCCGTTTCTCGGCCTCCAGAGCGCCGAACCCTGTATCTACGACAATCGCTCGGCTAGGGCTGCGTAAAAGCCAGACGAAATAGTCCATACCATTGAGGCAGGCATGGTCGTCATTGAACAGGAAGCTATCGGAGCGCGTGAACCCGGGCAGTGTTGCATAACGCAACGCATAAACTTCCCACGTATCATCGCTCAAGCCGGCCTCCTGTTTCTATTTTCCCACGCGCAGTTACGCATTGCGCTGAAAGCCGCGGTGTTCACGTTATGGCACTTCAATTTGGATCCAGTCAAAGCACATATGCCGTCGCGGTTGGGGGTCACCCTTGGTCTTCAGAGCCCTGAGAGAGAAAACGGTAGATTTCGGTGTGATCCCCGTTGGGCATCGCCTCTGCCGCACGGGTCCACAAGTCTGCGGTCGCTGAAAGACCCGGTTGTGTCGCTGCAAGAGCCTTAGCTAAATCATCCGCGGTTCGAATGTCCTTCGACATTAGTCCCAAGGCGAAGCCTGACCCGAAATCCCTCGAGAGGACAAACGGTTTCATCTTGACCTCGGTGGAGTTGTTTCGTCCCGTTGACGCGTTCAGGACGTCAATGAATACCTGCCCGTCGATCCCGAATTCTTGTGCGATCAAAGTCGCTTCACATGCCGCTTGAAGACCTGCAGCCGAAACGTAGTTGTTCAGTGCCTTGACGGCGTGACCGCTGCCCAAGCCTCCGGTGAGGAAGATTTCCGAGCCCATCGCTTCGAGAACCGGGCGAACTTGCTCGATCTTGTCGCTTGGGCCCCCGGCCATAATGGCAAGGGTTCCGGCCTCAGCCCTGGATACGCCACCTGAAACGGGTGCGTCGATCAGAGCAATCTTCTTGTGTGCGAGGACGTCCCCCAGTTCTCGAGTACCCAGCGGAGCTGACGAGCTCATGTCGATTACGATTGTGCCGGGGCTTATTGCATCTTGCAGGCCAGTGAGGACCTCCCGGACAACTCGACCATCGGGAAGCATCGTTATGACGACGTCTGCGCGCTGTACGGCTGCAACCGGCGTGTCGGTTACGTCCGCTATCGCGCCGAACCTAGACCGTGCTGAAGGGAGAGTATCATGGCCAACGACGCAAAAGCCGCTCGAGACAAGGTTGGTTGCCAGCGGCAGCCCCATGCGACCAAGACCCAGGACCGCGATGCGATGTGTCTCTGGCAAAGGAGCCTCCTCAACGTACCGGCCACGTCAATATCGACATCCACCTCCTCACACGCAAGGAGTTTTTCAGATTGTCTGATCATCCGTTGATTTCTGGCAAGGGGCTAAAGTAGGCTCTGGCTGCATCAACGTGTGCGACCAACGCTCGCGGTGATTCTCGTAGGGAGGAGCAACATGACAAAACTTGCCTCGCGCATCTTCGGCGCATCTCTTGCTTTGGCAGCCGTGTCCACCACGGCGAGTGCCGAGATCGATCGCCTGTTCCTGCAACTTGGGTCCCCTTTCCCGGAGGGCGTCTACCTGTCAGACATTGATCGGTTCGTTGCCGCAGAGCTGGCCGAAAGGTCGGACGGGCGCATCGAAGTGGATCTGAATTTCTCGAACGCCTTAGGTGGTCCGAACGAGATCATTCCTCTCGTCGGTGCCAGTGCGATCGGGCTCGGGGGTATCGTAACCGGCTACCATTTCGGGGAGCTCCCGTTTGCAGGGCTCACGAATGCAGTCCCGGCAACATTCGAGGCCGATAGTGTGCTCGACATCACCGAGACGCTCTACGCCGAGAACGAGACCATCCAGGCCGAGTTCGATCGGCTCAACCTTAAGCCGCTCGTTCTGCGCCATCTGCCGCAATACACTCTTCTGTGCACTGAGCCAGTGCGAACCATGGACGATCTGAGAGGCAAAAAGGTGCGCAGCTATGGCGCCTTCATCCCGCAGATGCTCGAGGCGCTCGGGGCGATCCCGGTCAACCTCGGGATGCCGGAGATGTATGAGTCCCTTCAGCGGGGCGTTGTCGACTGCGTGTACTGGACACGGTCACTGACCGTGCCGTTCAAGCTGCACGAGGTCGCGAAATACATGTCCGACCTGGATCTCGGCGCAATCAATGCGGTGACGCTCTTTACCAGCCAAGACAACTGGAACTCGTGGTCGCCCGAAACCCGGGCGTTGTTTATGGAGGTTGCCGCTGAAGCCAAGGCGATGTCGCTTCCCATGACGCAAGAGGTCGAAGCGGCCGCGCTCGAGGTGATGCGTGCAAATGGCGTCGAGGTCATCGAATTTGAAGAAAAGGACGCCGCCTATGCAGCTGTGCCCGACATGCTGACCCTCTGGGTCGAGCAAATCTCGGAGAGGTTCCCCGACCTTGCCGAAGAGGCTGCCGGGACAGCAAACGACGTGCGTCAGATGATGGGCGAAGATAGCCAGTCCTAACGGCGTCTCTTCTTCTTGCCCTGCGCCCCCGGATGGCGCAGGGCGCCTTGTCGCAAAGCCTGAAGGGGTCCTCCCCATGAGTGTCCTTGACAGCGTCATTCGTACCTTCGTTTTCGCCTGTGCGATCATGTCAGGCGTTCTGATCGTCGGAATTGCCGCATTGGGGTTTGCTGACGTCATCGGTTACCAGTTTTTCGACACAGGGGTACCCGGCGCGCTCGAGTTGGCATCGAAAGGTTTGGCCGCAGCCTTCTTTTTGGCTCTGCCCTTGGCCCAGTATCGGCGCAGCCATGTCGATGTTGATATTGTCGCGAACATGTTGCCTGAGGCGCTTCAGCGGCTGTTCGGCTATATTGGTCTTGTTGCCGCACTGGCCGTTTTCGGGGTCATCGGATGGCAGGCCGTCGACCTGGTCACCAAAAGCTATCAGCTTTCCGAAAGTGCGCAGGGAATCATCCCCTTCGCCGTATGGCCGTTCAAGACGGCGGTTCTCGTAGGTGCGATCGGATCGGCGCTGATTGCCCTTATGCAAATCCTCGGCCGGGACGCGCTCTGATGGAGCCGTTGTCGCTTGGCGCTCTGGCCATTCTCTCCGTCATGGCCCTTGTTGCGCTCCGCGTTCCGGTGGCGATCGCGTTGTTCCTGGTGGCCTTTGCAGGAATGTGGGTGTCGCGTGGTCTGCCGTTTGCACTAATCCAGGCTCAGCTCGTTCCGTTCGCGACAGTGTCGTCCTACACGTTCGTTGTTGTACCCATGTTCATCCTGATGGGCGCAATAATGTCATCGTCCGGCGTCGTCCGAGAACTTTATTACTTTGCCCAGGTCTCTCTCGCACGGTTTCGGGGTAGCCTCTACCATGCGACCGTCGTCGGCTCGACACTATTTGCCGCGATTTCTGGCTCCACTATAGTGAACTCGGCCATGTTCACGAGAATTGCGATGCCGGAGATGATGGCGCGCAATTACAACAAGGCTTTTGCCGCGGGTTGTATTGCCGGGGTCGGCACCTTGGCGGCTCTCATTCCGCCGTCTCTCAGCTTCATCATATATGGGATTCTGACGGGTGAAAGTATTGGGCGTTTGCTTGTGGCAGGCATCCTGCCCGGTATCTTGACGGCCATCCTGTTTATGACATCAATCGCCATTATGCTACGCTGGAAACCCCACTGGGCGCCGAATCTGGAAGAGGCCTTGCCGATTCGCGAAAAGCTGCGTGCCTTCGCTGCTATATGGCCGGTAATCCTTCTGATCGGAATCGTCCTCGGGGGCATCTACACTGGCTTCATGCCTCCATCCGCAGCCGGAGCTGTAGGCGTCGTCGGCGCACTTGTCATAGCCCTCCTGAGACGTCGCCTATCTGCGCGTGAGTTCTCAAGCAGTGTCGAGTCTACACTCAGCCTCACGGCGTCCCTGTTTTTTATCATTATTGGCGGTACACTTTTCGCGCGCTTTCTTCTGACATCTGGCTTCATTGGCGACGTGAACGATTTCCTAGAAGCCAATGCCGTCACGCCAGCGATGTTCTTGGCGATGCTCGTTGCGCTTTACTTGGTGCTGGGCATGTTCGTCGATCCAATCTCGATCATGGTCATGACGCTACCATTTTTGTTTCCGGTGGCGGAGGCTATGGGAATCGACCCCATCTGGTTTGGCGTGATCGTAGTTAAGCTGGTCGAAATCGCAGTCATATCTCCACCAGTTGGCATGAATCTATTCGCTGTTGTCAGCGCTTCCGACGGCCAAGTTCAAACGAAGGACGTCTTTGTTGGCATTCTGCCCTTCATCGTTGCCGAAGTGGTATGCTTGGCTCTGATTTTTTCGTTTCCAGTGATCGCGACTTTTTTGCCGGACAACATGGGATGATCGCTTCAGTCACGCATTTGCGCCAAGGCAACCTTGGAAGCATTCTCGATATGTCGTCGACAGGCCTCTTCGGCGGCCGCGACATCGCCTGCCCGAATAGCAGTGGCAATGGCCCGGATTTCAGCAATGCTTTGGGGCAGGCGCTCGGGTTGGCTCATCGAGGTAAACCGCAGCGCACTGATCTGATTGTGAAGGCTTGTCAGGAACTTTGTCACATACTTATTTCCGCAACCTGTCATCAGCTGTTCGTAAAACGCAGTTTTCGTTTCGACCATCGCCTGTCGGGAACCGGTATCGCACGCGGCGATGAAAGCGTTCACCGTGGCGTCGAGGCGATCGGCGAAATCTTCGTCGACGAAGCGCGCGCACTGACCTCCGGCATACGCTTCGAGCAAGCCGCGCAGCGCATACAGTTGCACAGCGTCCTCGGGCGAAACTCGCGCGACCGATGGACCCTTGTGGGGGACCGTTTCGATCAAGCCTTCTGCTTCAAGCTGCCGCAGCGCTTCGCGTACCGATGTGCGCCCCACCCCAAGCGTCTCGCACAGTTCCCGTTCGACAAGTCGCTGGCCGGGCTTGAACAGGCCCGCAGATATCGCTTCACGCAGCTTCTCTTCCACGAGACCGCGAAGTGTCGCGCGGCTCTTCTGTATCTGGAGTTGCATATTCGTCTCCATAATAACGCCTGCCGGCCTTTGCCGGCGCGTCGCATGCTGAGTGTACTACAGTTGTAAGATTGTCTACTAATCTTTTTGCGTGGCATGCTGCCACGCTCCGTCTGGAAGGGAGAGTCATATGGCCAGTCAAAGCAAAGCTGATCTTTCAAACGTCTCCGAGAGTTTTGAGCGTGGTTTGCGAACACGGCGCGAAGTGCTCGGCGATGCTTATGTCGACAAGTCGATCAACGCCGCGACAGACTACAGCTTTCCCATGCAGGAGCTGGTGACCGAATACTGTTGGGATACGATCTGGAACAGGCCCGGCCTGGATCGCCGATCGCGATCCATTCTGAACCTTGGAATGATCGCCGCTCTCGGACGGAGAGACGAGCTGAGGCTACATGTTCGCGGCGCATTGCGTAACGGGGTGACGAAGGATGAGCTACGCGAGATCTTCATGCAAATCACTATTTACTGCGGCGTTCCAGCCGGTATCGACAGCTTTCGCACTGCTCAGGAAGTGATGGAAGAGTTCGAGGGCTGACCATGACCCTTGTCTCTGATTTGCGAATTCGCATCGAAGCTGCATCGGGAGATTCGGAATTGCGCCACAACAGTCCTGGGCTTGAGGTCGCGGTCCGATTGGAGGTGGAGGATGCTTCCATTTCAATCCAAATTTCAGGTGGTGACGTGCGAGTTGTTGATGAAGTCTCCCCTGATATCGTCATTGCTGGAACGAGGGCAGGTTGGTCAGCTGTTGTTACAGCTCCGCAGCCTCCTTTGCATAACAGCTTTACAGCGCTTCAACTCGCAAATCCAGCGTTCGAGGTTGCCGGCGAACCGCTGAAGATTGCGCAAGCGCGCGCGGCGCTGGATCGTTTGATCGAATGTATAGCCCCAGTCATGGCAACCGAAGCCACCGCATTTGAGTCCGATCTTTCCCAAGTTTCCGGTAAGTATGTGGACTTGGACACACAAGGTGGTCATTGCCGCGTTTACTACGAGACAGCCGGTGAAAGCGGGGTGCCACTGGTGTTTCTGCACACCGCAGGTGCTGATGGTCGACAATATCTAGAACAGATGGCTGACTGCGAGCTTGCGTCTCGATTTCGCCTGTTTGCGCCCGATATGCCTTACCATGGACGGTCGATGCCCCCTCGCGATTGGGATGGCGAACCATACTGCCTGACCAGTGTCGTTTATCTTGCTTGGCTGACGGATTTCGTTGAGACCGTTATTGGGGAACCTGCTATTTACGTCGGTGGCTCCATGGGTGCGGCGATTGCTTTAACCATGGCTGCGCAACGACCGAATATGACGTACGGTGTCGTGGCGCTGGAACCTCCCTTCCAATCAAAGGGTCGCCAAAACCCTTTTCAAAATCACGTGTGCGTTCATGCAGGGCTTCATAACAGTGCTTTTACAAGGGGCCTAATGAGCCCTTCGAGCCCGATCGATCATCGTCGTGTTGCCAGCTGGATTTATACGCAGGGGGCTCCTGGTGTTTATTATGGAGATCTTGCGTTCTACAGTGAAGAATTTGATGGAGCTGAAATAGGGCCACTGATCGACGCATCTTCCACGCCGGTGGCTCTCCTTTCCGGCGTCTATGATTTCTCCGCGACACCAGAGGACGGCGCAAAGCTGGCTTCAACGATCCCGGGAGCGCTTCATATTGTTATGGATCGGTTAGGACATTTTCCGGCGACCGAGCATCCGGCACTGTTTCGCCCTCACTTGATGCGAGGCATTGAGCACGTCACCAATCAGCGCGTCACCAAATAGCGGGTCCTTCACCAATGGTCATGCCGGAGGAAATCGCCTTGAGGCGGGTAGGGGGCTCGGTAGCGTCGGTGGATGACCCGAGCGGATTGCGGCAAGTGGTTTAAGAGGCTGCTGAAGAAGTGCGGATGGAAGGACGTTTTTCCCGGCGCCGGTTTCGAAGTTGAGGCGGTGGCGGCCCGGGACGTGTCGATCGGGGCCGGGATGCCCCGTCTTTCAGGCCGCCAGAAGCTTTGGCAGCCTGGCGAGGTTGCAGGCCGCCATGGTCATTGTGAACTGCGCGCGGACTTTGAACCGGCATGGAAAAAGGACCCCGTACAGGGGTGATCGGCTTCCAAGAGGGACCCCCTGATACGGATGGTCCATCGTGCTCCCGGGGCAAGCGGGAGCCGGGTTTTGGGATGCTGGTGGTGGAAACGATCGCGAAGATCCGCAGGGCGTACTTTCAGGACAAGAAGCCGATCAAGCAGATCTGCCGCGAGCTTCGGGTCTCTCGGAAGACGGTGCGAAAGGTTGTCCGGTCGGGCGCGACGGAGTTCAACTACGAGCGAAGCGTCCAGCCTCTTCCGAAGATCGGGCCCTGGCAGGACAAGCTCGACGCCATGCTGGCCGAGAACGCACGGCGGCCCAGGCGGGAGTGACCTGCCCCAAGTGAGTGGTCCGGTTTCACTCTTAGTGCATGACAGGTCTGGGGGCTACGGTTGGCGTGGCCGGCGAAGCGGGTCCGGATGGCGGAGCCGGCCACGAGACGACCTCGGGAGCCGGTGGCCGATACCCCAGCGATGAGTGCGGGCGCTTGGTGTTGTAGTGGTGGCGCCAGCCGCACCGCCGCATGACCGGTTCGAGCCGAGGCTGTGTGAAAACCCGTTTGCGGGCGTTGCCCCCGCATGGCCCCTCCACCTAAGACACGTCGTTTGCGACGTCGTTATGCACGTGCCTTAGACCGGCACATCGCCCTCGGACAGGCGGCCACAACCGGGCGGTTACGATCGATCTCGTCCACGAAAACGTCGATCACGCGGACCGGGTTGTCCTCGCCAACCCAGTCATCCAGCCGCTCCGGAAACAGCGTCGACTGCCCTCGATCCGTCCCCTCGATATAGCCCGACATGCCTGCCTCCGGTTCTTGCCGACAAGAATATCCTATCTGGAGTTTTCACACAGCCTCAGCCCAAACCTTCCTTTCGTTAGGTTGCAGCGAATGGTTGCTTTCTTGCTGGCACATGCTGTCAACTGACTATTATGGCGTCGCCGCAGAATAGCCTCGTGCCGGTGAGGCCGATCCCGGGCGGAAGCCAAAATACAAATGTGAAATTGTAGGCTTGAAGTTGGCTAGCAGTAGAAAAACGGATTGGAGCGCCAGATAGTGGATCAAATTGCAGGCGCTCTAATGAATGTTGCGACTTCGGTAGGCGTCGATGTCGTGACAAAAAGGAACGTAGATCCAACAGTCCGCGCTCTAGGAAATGCATACAGGGTCTTTTCGATAGTGCGACCTGCCTACCAAGGGGCAAATGCTATACGAATTGCCGCGTATGCGGACGCAACCGCTCTAATCGTTCAAGAAATTGTCGTCCAGTTTTCATCTGCCAAACTTGCAGAAAAGCTGATGGCTGCTGAGTTCGTGAATTACGAGATAATAGCAAAAGCGGAAGAACTCGTGCTGAGCATGGATTTTTCGAGGGACGTTCCGGAAGCCGTGCACTACGTGGACGCTCCACATTACTACCTCGAGGGTGATCTCCTCTTGCAGGACTTCGAAGGGCACGGAAAGGGGCTGGCAGTTGTAGTTGGAGAGAGCATATCGAAAGGCGTGCATGCTCATGACAAAGCAAGGGAGCTTGCTAGTCACGAAGAGGCAATGCGCGTAAGGCGAGAGTACAATTTCAGGCGACAGGAACTGTGGCTGGATCGCCTGAATAGCAATCTGGGGAATGTTTTTTGGCAACCTATCCCTGAGATCGGGCTCGGAACTCGGCAAGTTCGTGGCGACCGAACCTACCGAGGGACCTTCCGACAAAATGATCCCGAGGGCTACGGCCTTTTGGAGTGGAGCAATGGTACAAGCTATTGGGGTCAGGTACTAAATGGAAAGCCATGTGGGTATGGGGGTTTCCGGTATTCTGACGGTGGTCGTTACTTCGGCTTTTGGCCTAGGCATCGGATTAAGAACATTGGGGCGTACATCACTCCGAGCCGTGACCGTGTCATTGTTGGAGTAGGTCGGGGTATCTTCCCTGCGTCCTATGGCAGGCAAATTGGACTAAAGGACGGTGTCGAGTCTGCCTCCGGGTTTTGGTCAGGATCAGAACTTTCTCAACCATTAGAGTCCATGGAGCAAGTAAACCAGAAGATCGCGGACCGAATGGACTCTGCCTTTACCGCAGAACTTAAAGCCGAATACCAGGGGCGCGCCAGGATGGATAGAGCACATCAAGGTGTTACAGATGCAGCCATTTTGTCCCACGTTAGTCCCTTTCTCTAAGCACCTAACACAAGCCAAACTTTGCGCTGCCAAAGCAGACATAGAACCTACGTCCACTCTGTCCGCACTGCGGCCTTCGACCTGCCGGACGATGCTGCATGGTGCCACGAAAGGCCGCTTCAGTGAAGCCGCGCCGCAGCGATGGCCATCCCGGCGAAGGTCCGGAGTGGGCCGCCACCGGTCGCGGCTGGATGAAAGTTCAGTGGCAGGTCAGCACGTTTGCCGAACGGCGGAAGTTCACCAGAGGCGATCCGGGGAACTTACGTCAGGCGCAGAACACTACACATGCCGGGTAGCCACTTTTCCAAAAAATCGTAGCAGTTTCGGCGTCTCTGTATGGTGCTGCAAAACTTGCGGGCTGAATGCAAAAAACACTGCAATAGTTAATAATTTAATCATTTGGAACGACTGGTAATCTCGGAAGATTGTTCTGGAGAACTTGTCATTTCCAGACACCACACTCGGGTTGAGGGAACACCCGCGAGGCCGACGCAGGCTTGCTTGCAGCCAAACCTCTTGCGGGCGCGCGCCCACAAGCCCGGCGTTTTCGCCATCTTGCTTTGTGTTTAAGCGTCGCAATACACTTGATGCTTGCGGCCGCCGCAAGTTAGGCCATTTCGGACGGTATCGAACATGGCAACAGGCAAGCCATGCGCCGATGCCGGACGCAAGAAAATAGCACGAGGGCGGGCATGAAGTTTTTCGAACAGCCTATACTCAACTCCCCCTATGAGCGCCCCGAGCGGCATTGGGAGCTTGATGCCGATGGCCGCCCGACGGATGTCATCATCGAGAAGCGCCGCCGTTCGGACCTGATCTCGGCGATGCCCGCCTCGAAGAACGCGAAAGCTGCGCAAATCTCCATGACTCTCGACTCCGGCGAGGGCCTGTCGAGCGCGGACATGGAGTACAATCCGACACCCTTCATCAACGAGCTTCGTGCCGAGGTCGACACGTGGCGCCACCTGCCCAACCCGACACAGTGGCAGGTAAGCCCCATCACGCAACGGCTGCTGCAGCACTGGCGCGCGTTGCAGAAGGACGAGACCGTGCCGATCCGCCCGTTCTTCTGCCAGCTGGAGGCCTTGGAGGTCGCGGTCTGGCTCGCGGAAGTGGCGCCGAAGATGGGTAACAGGGGCAAACGCTTTCAGTAGTGGCTGAAGACCGCGAACGGTGCCGCGAACCCGGATCTCTTCCGGATCGCGCTAAAACTAGCGACCGGCGCCGGCAAGACGACAGTGATGGCGATGCTGATTACCTGGCAGACGCTCAACGCGGTCCGCTCGCCGTCATTGAAGAAGTTCGGTCGAGGTTTCCTGATAGTAACGCCCGGGATCACGATCCGGGACCGGCTTCGCGTCCTGCTTCCGAGCGAGACCGAAAACTATTACCAGCGCCTTGACCTCGTGCCCTCAGACCTGATGCAGGACATGGGCAAGGCACGGATCGTCATCACCAACTATCACGCGTTCAAGCTGCGCGAGCGCGTCGCTCTCGTACGCGACTACATCGCGGGCTTCGAGCGCGAGGACGAGAACGGCCTGATCGAGACGGCCGCCGGCCGGTGCGAGCTCTTCCGGAACTTCGCCGACGACGGCGAGCGCCTCGCAAAGCCGCGCACAATCCTTATCGACAGCGCGACGCTGGAAGCAGGCGGCGACATCGACAAGGTTTTCCGGGAGGCGCACACCGACGAGATCGCGGCGTTCCGGCGCGAGAAGGCAGCGCGAGGCGAAGGCACCGAGGCGATCGAGGACGCAGACATACTGCGCGAGGTCATGAACACTGTCGGCAAGAAGGGACGGCTAGAGGCGGTAGACCTTCGCTGCGCTTGTCACGAATGCCAGCTATGTGACGCAAAAGCGATCTGCTAAGATGTGCCTTCGCCTCACGCTTGTCTTGATTGCCTGCTAAGCTCCTCTCAAAAGACATCACGCAGGACAGAACTCATGCGGCAGCGCGGCTTTGCAATTCTTCTTCTTTCCTTCGGGCTCGTGGCACTCGCGGCGACAGCCTCAATCGCCAAAAGTTGGGAGCAGGCCATTGCCGACGTTGATGCCATGTCGGACCGGTTCTGGGAAATTTCGCGCGAGAAGGGCTTCACCGAATTTCTCGGAACCGCCTTCAATGAGGTCGATGTCGAGATGCACCTCTGTGCCATCCTCGGCCGCATGGTCGGTCATGCCGATGCCATCGCACCCCTCGAGCCACCGCAGCCGGGGCCTGACGCGTCAGGGCGGGAGTTTGCCGTCGCTGCCACATCGCTCGGCAACTGGGTCGTCGCTGCACGCTACCACTCCAGCATCGACGTCGATACGCGGCGACGGATTTGGAACCTTGATTGCGTCGGGCACCACGACATCCCATCAACACTGTATGTCGCCGTCGCTCGCGGTCATGTGGTTAACTTTGACCCGGACCGGCGCGCCATTATGATCCAGGGCGACATTACTCCCGGCTTCTCCGACGCGGTGGCGCGTGCCATCATCGCATATCCGGAAGCAAAAGTCGTCTCGCTCGGCTCTGGCGGCGGTGCGGTCTACGAGGCTCTTCGAGCAGGACGCTTGATCCGTGCTGCCGGCCTGGAGACTGAGGTCATCAACGGATGCTACTCGGCCTGTCCGCTGGCCGTCGCAGGTGGCACAGTGCGGTTCATGTGGTGGCCTTTCGAGGAACTGGGCCTACACCAGGTCTCTGCCTACGGTGTGGCTATGCCGCCTGCGGCGCCTGTATACCAAGACATCTTCGACTACCTTGTCGAGATGGGGGTCGATGCTCCGACGGTTCTCATGATGATGTTCAGCGCCACGCCGCGAGAAATGTTTCTCGTCCCGGAGCAAGCGCGCTGCGACACCCGCCTAATCACCAATCACCAGCGCGGCTGCCTTTCTCCCTGAACCACTCGGCGAGTATCGGTCGACCTCTTGCTTTTGGCTTGCTTCGGGAAATTTCGGCCCCACCTTCGAGGGCTGAGCGTGAGAGAGATGCTGATGAGAACCAAACCAGCTCTCATGGCGAACCGCGCCCATGGAAAGGGTAACCCCGGTTGACGCGTCGCGGCGCTCCTCAGGCCATCCGGGAAGTTACACCAGCTTGACGGACGTGACCCAGGCGCACCCATGCTGCATCTGCAAAGCATTCTTCGGCCAACGCGGTTAGTTTGGACTCGGAGCCGCCGGTTGCTGCGTCCAGCACCTATGCCTGCTATACCGTCAACTGGCAGATTGTGGTTAAAGGGTCCTGACCCTATTGTCCTGGTATGGCTGAAACGAAGCGCAACCCGCCCTGGACCCGTGACGAGCTTCTCGTCGCGCTCGACTATTACCTACGCAATCCGGACGACTACTTTTCGCCCACCGGCGAAGGCGTGCTCGACCTGACGGCCAAGATCAGCCAGGTCGCAAAGGCATTGGGCCTGACAGGCTCAGACACTCTCCGCAACGCCAACGGCGTTTCGATGAAACTTTTGAACTTCCGCGCCCATGACCCGAACCATGACACCAAAGGTCTGAGCCGGGGAAACAAGCTCGAAGAAGTCGTCTGGGCGGAATTTGCCGACAATCCGGCGGCGCTGAAAAAGGTGGTGGCTTCGATCCTCGACGTGACGCAGGCCGCAACGGCGGATGATGCGCCCGTGCTGCCCGAGGACGATTTGACAGAAGCCGCCGAGGGACAACTCCTAACCCGGATGCACCGGTATCGGGAGCGGAACGCGGCCATCGTGAAGCGCAAGAAGGCATCCTTCCTGAAGCAGCACGGGCACCTATGCTGCGAGGCGTGCGGCTTCGACTTCCAGGCCACCTACGGCGAGCGCGGAGACGGCTTTATCGAATGCCATCACACCAAGCCTGTGTCGGAACTGGCTGCGGGCGAGACGACCAAACTGGCCGACCTCGTGCTGCTTTGCGCGAACTGCCATCGGATGGTGCACGCGGCGCGGCCCTGGTGGACGGTCGACGAGTTGCGGGCGGCTCTGTCCGTCCGTCAATAAGAGCCGGCGCCAAACTCGCTTAGTCCCACTATTCCACCTCGCCAAACAGCGCACCAAATCCAAAGGGATCGTCGGGATCGAAGTCTGAGAGTTTCTCTATTGGCATCGAAAATGGATTGGTCACCTGCACATGCATGGTGCGTCCGCATACAATCGCCGCCTCAACGGCCGCGCCGGAGGCTTTGATACGAGCGGCGCTGGCTTGGAGGTGCCCTCCACTCGTCATCACGTCGTCGAGCAAAATTCGGTCGACTCCGGGATCGTTCTTGAGCGTGCAATGCAATTTCGGGAAGAGGTCATATGCTTGGCGCGGCCCGCCTTCGCTTGCCTTTGGCATCACTTCACTCCAGCGGAGTTCATCAAGCGCCTGCACGTTTTCGCCGATAGCCGCAGCGATACGACGGGCTAGTTCCCAAGTTCGGAAATCATCATTATCAGCGGTTGTCGCTTGTGAGTTTGGGACCGGAACGATAACAAGTTGCCCGTTCGGAGGGTTCATAGCACCGCTGATCACGTTTACCGCCCATGCGGTCCACAGGTCAATTGCGCCAGCGGGATCACCGGGACCAAAACTGTAGGTCTTGTCGCCCAGTCGCATCGACTTGGCTCTCCCACCCGGTTCACGTCCCTTTACTGCCTTGGCAATAGACAAGGATTTGTAGTCTTGATCCCGCATCTCCTCGACTGGCTGAGTGAGATACTGGACCATCGGCACGACGGTCAGCGGCACGAAAAACTCCTTATCGAGCAGCAACACGTTCCAAAATATCGGACACGTTGTCGAGCACCACACAATTGGACTGTTTCAAGAATTTTGCTGGCCAAGACAACTTCGGATCATCGACGACAGAGCGCGCGATGAAGAGCCAGCGACCCAAGCGCGTGCATTCTGCGGCTTGATGAAGCGTTCCTGAGGTGTCGGACGCCTCCATGATCACTGTCGCATCAGATAGCGTCGCCATCAGTTTGTTGCGCGCGGGGAAGCTTGACCGATACACCTTGGTACCGTTGGCAAACTGCGAGACCAGGAGGTGGTCGCGGTAGATGGTCTCCTGCAAGCGTGCGTTTTCCGCCGGGTATGCCTTGTCCAGTGGCGTTCCGATCACTGCAATCGTCCCGCCTCCAGCTTCGATGGCCGTCGTGTGGGCGACCGTGTCGACGCCCTGAGCAAGACCCGAAACAACAGTAACGCCCGCTTCCACCAATTCGCGCGCGAGGCGGTGAGTTCGCTTCACACCTGGCTCACTTAGCTTGCGGGTGCCGACCACCGCGACGCACGGCTTCTGCAGAAGATCAAGCCGACCCGAATAAAACACACGCATGTCGCCAGCAGGGCGCTCAGGCTGTGCCTCCGGAATCAACGACATCTGCTTCGCCCGCCCCAGCCGGTCGGTGCACGCAAGCGCTTCGGACAGCCAAATCTCGTGCTGCGATCTTGGTGCTTGATAGCGAGACTTATGGTGCTTCGATGCGATGACTTCTCCATCCCGAGGCTTGTGCGCGAAGCGCAGACCGTCATCCGGCATGTGTGTCGCCTCCCTTAGTTGATTACAGTTTACATGCAGTCGTGGAATCTGTAAACGGAAAACCAATGTTTATCAGATGGTTAGACCGCACTGAAAAAGACTCCAAATTCAACGACATAGATGAGACCGGGCTAAGGGCAGGCACGAACATGCCGAACCGCAGTGCCATTGGGCTCTACAGCACCCCCACACCACTGTGTTGCAAAATCGTTGCAAAATGCAAACCGCGCCCTCGTAGTCGGAAGCGCGTTTACGGTTTTATCTCAATCGGTTGAAGTGGTGAGCCGTGCAGGATTCGAACCTGCGACCCACTGATTAAAAGTCAGTTGCTCTACCAACTGAGCTAACGGCCCACGAGGCGTGTGTGTATGAATCGCGTTCGGAGGGGTCAACCCCGAAAATAGCCGCCCGTGCCGCGGTGCTCTGGATTCGCCGCGGCGCTCCGATTATATCCGCGCGCATGGGTCAAGGCGCAACTCCCGGCCAGCCGTTCATGAAGATGCACGGGCTCGGCAACGATTTCGTGGTGCTCGATGCGCGGCAGGGCGGGGGCGCGCCGTCGCCGGCGCTTGCGCGCGCGCTCGCGGACCGGCACCGCGGCGTGGGCTTCGACCAGCTCGCCGTCATCCACCCGGGCGAGAACGCCGACGCGCGGCTCGAGTTCCTCAATGCCGACGGCTCGCCCTCGGCGGCCTGCGGCAACGCCACGCGCTGCATCGCGCGGCATCTGATGGAGGAGACGGGGCGCGACCGGCTTCGCCTCGCCACGGCGCACGGGGTTCTGGAGGCCGTGGACGCGGGCGGCGGCCTCACTTCCGTCAACATGGGCGCCCCCGGCACCGACTGGCGCGACATCCCGCTCGCCGAGGCCATGGACACGCTGGAACTGCCGATCGAGGGCGCGCCCACGGCCACCAGCATGGGCAACCCGCACTGCACCTTCTTCGTGGAGGACGCGGAGGCCGTGCCGCTCGCGCAGTTCGGCCCCCGCTACGAGACGCACCCGCTCTTTCCCGAGCGCGCGAACGTGCAGGTGGCCAGCGTGATCGCGCCGGACCGGCTGCGGATGCGGGTCTGGGAACGCGGCACGGGCATCACGCTGGCCTCCGGCTCCTCGTCCTGCGCCGTGGCCGTGGCGGCCGCGCGGCGCGGGCTGACCGGGCGGCGCGTGACGCTGGTGCTGGACGGCGGCGAGATCGGGATCGACTGGCGCGAGGACGGCGTGTGGATGACGGGGCCCACGATGCACGTGTTCTCGGGCACGCTGACGCCCGACTTCCTGGAGGAGGCGGGATGAGTGCGCCCCGTTTCACCACGCTCGGCTGCCGGCTCAACGCCTACGAGACGGAGGCGATGAAGGAACTCTCCGCCGCGGCCGGCCTCGGCGACGCGGTGGGCGTCAACACCTGCGCGGTGACGGCGGAAGCCGTGCGCAAGGCACGGCAGGAGATTCGGCGCCTGCGCCGCGAGCACCCCGAGGCGCGGCTGATCGTCACCGGCTGCGCCGCGCAGACCGAGCCCGGGACCTTCGCCGCGATGGGCGAGGTGGACGCGGTGATCGGCAACGCCGAGAAGATGCGCGCCGAGACCTGGGCGGGTCTCGCCGCAGACTTCGTGGGCCAGACCGAGCGCGTGCAGGTGGACGACATCATGTCCGTGCGCGAGACGGCGGGGCACCTGATCGACGGGTTCGGCACCCGCTCGCGCGCCTATGTCCAGATCCAGAACGGCTGCGACCATCGCTGCACCTTCTGCATCATCCCTTTCGGACGCGGGAATTCCCGGTCGGTGCCGGCGGGTGTCGTCGTGGACCAGATCGCGCGGCTGGTGGAGGCGGGCTACAACGAGGTGGTGCTGACCGGCGTCGACCTCACGAGCTGGGGCGCGGACCTGCCCGCGGCGCCGCGCCTCGGCGATCTGGTGCTGCGCATCCTGAAGCTCGTGCCGGATCTGCCGCGGCTCCGGCTTTCCTCGATCGATTCGATCGAGGCGGACGAGAGCCTCATGCAGGCGATCGCGACCGAGCCGCGGCTGATGCCACATCTTCACCTCTCGCTTCAGCACGGCGACGACCTGATCCTGAAGCGGATGAAGCGCCGGCACCTGCGCGACGACGCGATCCGCTTCTGCGAGGAGGCGCGGAGGCTGCGCCCCGAGATGACGTTCGGTGCCGACATCATCGCGGGCTTTCCCACTGAGACCGAGGCGCATTTCGAGAACGCGGTGCGGCTGGTGGAGGAGTGCGGCCTCACCTGGCTGCACGTCTTTCCCTACTCGCCGCGCCCCGGAACCCCCGCCGCCCGCATGCCGCAGGTGGACGCGCGCGCCATCAAGGACCGCGCGCGGCGCCTGCGGGCAGCAGGCGCGGCGCGCGTCGCGGCGCATCTCGCGGCGCAGCACGGCCGCCGCCACGACGTTCTCATGGAGCATCCGCGCCTCGGCCGCACCGAACAGTTCACCGAGGTGAGCTTCGCCGAGGATCGGCCCGAGGGCGCGATCGTCTCCGCGACGATCGAGGGCGACGACGGCGCGCGCCTCCGGGCGGCCTGACGCGCCGCGGGTCCGCCGCGCGTGATGGACACCGCTTTGCCGCACGCCTAGGCTTCGCGCGACGCCACGGGAGCATCGCAATGCAGCTTCTCACCGCCCCGCCCTCCCCCTTCGCCCGAAAGGTCCGCGTCTGCGTGATCGAGGCCGGCCTCGCCGACGATGTCGAGGAGGTGAACGTCGCGGCCTCCGCCCTCGCGCCCGACCCGGCGATCACCTCCCACAATCCCCTGGGCAAGATTCCTGCGCTGATCCGGGAAGACGGCCCCGCGCTTTACGACAGCCGGGTCATCTGCCGCTGGCTCGATGCGCGTGCGGGCGCAGGGCTCTATCCCGACGCGCGGCTCTGGGAGACGCTCACGCTCGAGGCGACGGCCGACGGGATCATGGATGCCGCGGTGCTGATCGTCTACGAGCACCGTTTCCGGCCCGAGCCGCACCGCTCCGAGGACTGGATCGAGGGCCAGTGGGGCAAGATAGCGCGCGCGCTCGACACGCTGGAGGCGCGCTGGATGAGCCATCTGGCAGGCCGCCTCGACATGGGGCAGATCGCGCTGGGCTGCGCGCTGGGCTACCTCGACTTCCGTCACCCCGACAGGCCCTGGCGGGCCGGGCGCGGCGCGCTCGACGACTGGTACGCGGTGTTCGGCGAGCGCGCGGCGATGCGGGCCACGCGCCCGGCCTGACGCGCCGCCTCAGAACTTGTAGCTCACGCCGACATTGATCGCGTTGGTGTAGAGGTCGGTTTCGAAAGAGCCGCCGCTGTCGAGATCGACGTCGTTCCACGACGCGGTGAACTGGTATTCGCCGAAGGCCGCCCAGCTTTCGGTGAGGTCGTAGCTCGCGCCCGCGAAAAGGCGCACGGCCGGCCCCGTGAGCTGGTAGCCGTAGGTGCGCGGCCCGCCGGCGCTGGCCTGCACGTCGACATGCGGGATCGCGACCCCGACACCCGCACCGAGATAGGGCGTGACACCGCCCCACATGTCCTTCCAGCGGCGCTGCGCGTTCACGGTGACGATGTTGTGCCCGTCGGTCAGCTCGAAACGGTCGAAGCCGAGGGCTGCGCGGGCCGAGTCGGGCATGTAGGCCTTGGTATGGGTCGCCGCGAAGCCCCAGCCGAAACTCTCGGTCCGCCAGAACGTGACGCGCCCGCCATAGTAGGGCGGGATGTCGAACGACTTTCCGTCCCAGCCGATGGTGCGGGAAAACGCGCCCGCGTCCGGGTCGCTGCCCTCGACACGGCTGTGCGGCAATGTCTGCCAGCCGATGTAGAGGCCGAGTTCCGTCTCCGCGGCAGCGGGCATCGACAAGAGCCCCGAAAGGGCCGCGCCGAGGGCGATCGTCCACCGTTGCATTCGCTTGTACCTCGCTATCTACCGCGGGGGACCGCGGGGTGCCCGTTCTTTACGCCTCCTCGCGGGCGGGCTCAACCGTCCTGGCGGGCGGGCTGACCCGCGACCAATCGGCGCTCCCGGCCGATGGCGGGTTGGGTTGCGCTGGACGGGGGGACGCCACCCCGCTAAATAACCCCTCGACCGCGGGGGCTTGCGCAAGCTCCCTGGTGGCATGACCATTCCAAGGGCCATGGCCGGCCCAAGCAAGGAGATGACGACGTGTCCCACGCCGAAGACCACGACAGCAGCCGGAGGGATTTCCTCTATTACGCAACGGCGGGCGCCGGGGCCGTGGCCGCAGGCGCCGCGATCTGGCCCCTCGTCGACCAGATGAACCCCTCGGCCGACGTCCAGGCACTCTCGACGATCCGCGTCGATGTGTCGGGCGTCGAGCCCGGAACGCAGCTGACCGTGAAATACCTGGGCAAGCCGGTGTTCATCCGCCGCCGCACCCCCGAGGAGATCGAGGCGGAACGCCAGGTGGAGGTCAGCACGCTGATCGACCGGGAGGCCCGCAACCCCAACATTCAGGGCGACACGGCCGCGACGGACGAAAACCGCACGCTGGACGAAGGTGGCGAGTGGCTGGTGCAGATCGGCGTCTGCACCCATCTCGGCTGCGTTCCCATCGGTGACGGCGCCGGCGACTTCAACGGCTGGTTCTGCCCCTGCCACGGCTCGCACTACGACGGCGCCGGCCGCATCCGGAAGGGGCCCGCGCCCGAAAACCTTCACATCCCCGTCGCCGAATTCGCCGACGAGACCACGATCAAGCTCGGGTAAGGAGACGCACCAATGTCTGGTATCCCGCACGACCACTACGAGCCGCGGAGCGATGGCGAAAAGTGGCTTCACCGCCGTCTGCCCATCGCGGCCCTGCTCTACGACACGATCAAGATCCCCACGCCCATCAACCTGAACTGGATGTGGATCTGGGGCATCGTCCTGACCTTCACGCTGGCGTTGCAGATCATCACCGGCATCGTGCTCGTGATGCACTACACGCCGCATGCCGACATGGCCTTCGCCAGCGTCGAGCACATCATGCGCAACGTGAACGGCGGGCACTTCCTGCGGTATCTGCACATGAACGGCGCCTCGCTGTTCTTCGTCGCCGTCTACGCGCACATCGCCCGCGGGCTCTACTACGGGTCCTACAAGGCGCCGCGCGAGATCACCTGGATCATCGGTATCCTGATCTACCTGCTGATGATGGCGACGGCCTTCATGGGCTACGTGCTGCCGTGGGGCCAGATGTCGTTCTGGGGCGCCACCGTGATCACCGGCCTCTTCGGCGCGATCCCGTTCATCGGCGATTCGCTGCTGGTCTGGCTGCAGGGCGGCCCGGCCGTCGGCAACGCGACGCTGCAGCGGTTCTTCTCGCTGCACTACCTGATGCCGTTCATCATCGCCGGCCTCGTGATCGTCCACATCTGGGCCTTCCACACCACGGGTAACAACAACCCCACCGGCGTGGAGGTGCGGCGCACCTCGAAGGCGGAAGCCGAGAAGGACACCGTTCCCTTCTGGCCCTACTTCGTGATGAAGGACCTGTTCGCGCTTGGCGTGATCTTCATCATCTTCTTCGCCATCGTCGGCTTCATGCCGAACTACCTCGGCCACCCCGACAACTACATCGAGGCCGACCCGCTGGTGACCCCGGCGCACATCGTTCCGGAGTGGTACTTCCTGCCCTTCTACGCGATCCTGCGCGCCTTCGACGACTCGGTCTGGATCGTCCAGTTCACGAGCTTCATCACCGGCGGCATCATCGACGCCAAGTTCTTCGGCGTGCTGGCGATGTTCGGCTCGATCATCGTGGTCGCGCTGGTGCCTTGGCTCGACACGTCGAACGTGCGGTCGGGCCGCTACCGGCCGATGTTCAAGTGGTGGTTCGCGCTCTTCTGCGTCGACTTCTTCGTGCTGATGTGGGCGGGCGCGATGCCGGCGGAAGGCATCTACCCGGTCATCGCCCTGATCGGCGCCACCTACTGGTTCGCCTTCTTCCTCGTGATCCTGCCGCTCCTGGGCGTGCTGGAGAAGCCGCAACCGCAGCCGGCGACCATCGAGGAGGATTTCAAGGCCCATCTCTCGTCCGACGAAGGCACGGCCAAGCCCGCCGCCCAGCCGGCCGAGTGAGAAAGGACGCAAACGACATGCTGAAGAAACTCGCAGCCTCCGCGGCCCTGTCGCTCGCAGCCACCGGCGCTTTCGCCGCCGGTGGCGCCGGGGATGTGCAGGATTTCGCCTTCTCCTTCGAGGGGCCGTTCGGAACCTACGACCAGGCGCAGCTCCAGCGCGGCCTGCAGGTCTATACTCAGGTCTGTTCCGCGTGCCACGGGCTGGAACATGTGCCGATCCGCACTCTCACCAGCGAGACCGGCCCGGGCATGCCGGCGGATCAGGTTCGCGCCTACGCCGAGCAGTTCATGGTCATCGACGCGGCCTCGAATCCCGAACTCGTGGATGACGAAACCGGCGACCTGCGCCCGCTGCGGCCGACGGACCACTTCCCGGCGAACGAGACGCAGGGCGCGCCCGACCTTTCGCTGATGGCCAAGGCCCGGGCGGGCTTCAGCGGCCCCTACGGCACCGGCATCGCGCAGCTCTTCAAGGGCATGGGTGGTGCGGAATACACCGCGTCGCTGCTCCTCGGCTACACTGGAGAGGACAAGGTGGAGGCCGGCGCCGTGCTCTACGAGAACACGGTGATCGACGGCGGCTGGATCAACATGGCCCCGCCGCTTTACGAAGGTGCGGTGGAGTACGCGGACGGCACGCCCGCGACGGAAGAGCAGATGGCGAAGGACGTGGCCGCCTTCCTGATGTGGACGGCCGAGCCCAAGATGATGGAACGCAAGCAGGCCGGCTTCACCGGGGTGCTGTTCCTGACCATCCTGACCGTGCTGCTTTACCTCACCAACAAGCGCCTCTGGGCGCCCGTCAAGGCCCGGGCGAAGAAGGGCGAGTGACACCGCTCGCCTGAACCGGATCCCATCGCCCCCCGCGCCCCGGCGCGGGGGTTTTTCATGCGCCGTCGCGGCAGTGACGGCGGAAGGCCCGCTTCAGCAGATCCAGCTCCTCGCGCAGCAGCGCGATCTCGGCGCGGATGTCGTGGTCGAGCGCTTCGCCCGCGAGAATGCAGAAGCTTTCCAGCGTCTCACCGCTTGCCCCGTCCCGGATGACGAAGGTCTGCACCCCGTCGGCGATCGCGGCGGCCGGCACCGGCACGCTGAGCCGCCAGAGCGCGCCGTCCTCGGCGGACTGTTCCAGCCGCACGCCTTCGACGGGGCGGGCGTCGTGCAGCACCTCGATCTCGGGCGGGGCCGACGCGCCGGACACGAGGCCCTCCCACAGGCCGCCGGAAAGCCGGGTCTTCGTCACGGTCAGCGTGGACATGGGCTGCCCCTCAGATCTGCGCGCGGACCCTGCGCGACATCGTGACGTCGCGCAGGACGATCTGCGTCATGGCCGGCCGCTCGAAGATCAGGTCGACCCAGAGCCGCTCCGTCCGGCGATCGTTGAGGCGGGTGTAGGCAAGATCGAACTCGGCGACGGCGGGGTCCGCCCCCGGCGTCACCTCCCGGACAAGTTGCTCGGTGTTGGGACCGTGCCGGATGTTCAGCCGGACGAACACCTCGAGCGGACGCTCGGTTTCGATGGCGGCCTCCACGGCGATGACGTGCCGCTTCTGCAGCCCCTGCGCCGCGGCGTCCGGCACCTCCAGCGCGAGGGACAGATAGCTGCCGTCGAAGCCGAAAACATCGGCCTGCAGGGCGTAGGGCGCAAGGCCCGCCGCGCAGCGGTTGCGGACCTGGCGCAACGCGATCTCGGCGCGCGGGCAGTCGTGGAAAAGCCGCGCCTGCGCGCCGAGCGCGCTGCCCGCCGGCACCGACGCCATGCCCGGCGCGTCCAGCGGCCCGTTCCATATTTCCGGACGCCACCACCAGTCGGTGCCGGGCCGTGACTGCGGCACCGCGTCACCGGCGGCCGAACCGGCGAGCCGCGCCTCGCCGGTGTGGATCAGCCGGTCGAGTTGCGCGCGCAGACCGCGCGCCGCGTCGATCTGCCGGCGAAGATCGGGAAGCGCGGCGTCTTCGGCGCCGCGTGCGGCACGCGTCCAGGCGCGCAGCGACCGCCGCCGCGCCAGCCCGTCCAGAATGCCGCCATCGCTCGCCATGCCGTTCCCCCGGGAGGAATTCCACCGCTCCTGATAGCGCAAAATACGCGTCAGGTGAACAAATCCCGGATCGCCGCGAAGGGCCCGCCACCGGGCGGGGCGGTGTCCGGGGCCGTGGCGGTGGCCGGAGCAGGGCCGGCGCGAAGCCGCGCGGCCACGCCCGCAAGAAGCGTGCCGCCCTCTTCCCCCGCCACGGGGCTGCCTAGCGGCGCGTAGGCGGCGAGGCCGATGACGCGGCCGGCCTCGACGGTGGCCCCGCGCCAATGCCGGGGATCGCCGCCGGGCAGCGCCGCGTCACCGCCCTCGCCCAGATGAACGAGCGCCAGCGCCCCGGCCTGGCGCATCGCCAGCACACGCTTGGCCCCTGACGCCGCGGCGAGGGCGCGGGCGTCGGGCTCGGCCAGCGCGGGGTCCCGCGCCGAGACGGTGACCGTCACCAGCGCGGGCGCGACCGCCGGCCCCCGAACACGACCGGAGGCAAGGCTCGCGCAACTCGCGATCAGCACGAAGCTTGCCGCCTCGCTGTCGCGCGTCGCGCTCTCGTCGATGCAATAGCCGGGCGGCGCGACGACGACGAGCGCCCCGCGGGCGACCGTGACCTCTCGCGGCGCGGAACCGGCGCCGCCGGGGGCCGTGCACCCCCCGGCCGACACCAACGCGACAGCCCCGAGCGCGGCGAGAGCGCCGGCTCTAGAGGTCCATGTAGACAT
The DNA here is from genome assembly GCF_041365715.1 of Rhodosalinus sp. FB01. Classification (NCBI taxonomy): domain Bacteria; kingdom Pseudomonadati; phylum Pseudomonadota; class Alphaproteobacteria; order Rhodobacterales; family Paracoccaceae; genus Rhodosalinus; species Rhodosalinus sp. FB01. The sequence continues at coordinate 35,751 of NZ_JBGFSH010000008.1, forward strand.
GCTTTTCGGCTTTGCCGCCCGGATGCGTGACCGCGCCCTTGTAGGTCTCGCCCACGATCTGCGCGTATTTCCACAGCGCGCCGGAGGCGTAAATCGTCGCGCGCGGGCCCTGCCACGCGTCACGCCGCGCCTTCAGTTCCTCGTCGGAGACATCCACGCTCAACTCACCCCCGATCGCGTCGATGGTGATCATGTCGCCGTTCCGGATCAGCGCGATCGGCCCGCCATGGGCGGCTTCGGGACCCACATGGCCGACGCAGAAGCCACGTGTGGCGCCCGAGAAGCGCCCGTCGGTGATGAGCGCGACCTTCTTGCCCATGCCCTGCCCGGACAGCGCGGCGGTGGTGGCGAGCATCTCGCGCATCCCCGGCCCGCCGGCAGGTCCCTCGTTGCGGATGACGATCACCTCGCCCTCCTCGTATTCGCGCGCCTTGACGGCGGCGAAGGCGTCCTCCTCGCATTCGAAGACGCGCGCCGGGCCGGTGAAGCGCTGTTCTTCCGCGGCCATGCCGGCCACCTTCACGATCGCGCCCTGCGGCGCGAGGTTGCCCTTCAGCCCGACCACGCCCCCGGTTGCGGTGATCGGCGTCGCGACGGGATGGACCACGCGGCCGTCCGCCTCGCGCTCGACCAGGTCAAGCTCCTCGCCGATGGAGCGGCCCGTGACGGTCAGGCAGTCCTCGTGCAGAAGCCCCGCCTTGCGCAGCTCCTTCATCACCACGGGCACGCCGCCCGCCTCGTAGAGATCCTTGGCGACGAACTGGCCGCCGGGCTTCAGGTCCACGAAATAGGGCGTGTCGCGGAAGATCTCGCACACGTCGTCTAGGAAGAAATCGATCCCGGCCTCGTGGGCGATGGCCGGCAGGTGCAGCCCGGCATTGGTCGACCCGCCCGTGCACGCCACCACCCGCGCGGCGTTCTGAAGCGACTTGAGCGTGACGATGTCGCGGGCGCGGATGTTCTTTTCCAGCAGGTCCATGACGGCGCGGCCCGAGGCCTCGCCGTACTGGTCGCGGCTTTCATAGGGCGCGGGCGCGCCGGAGGAGTTGGGCAGCGCGAGGCCCATCGCCTCGGAAACGCAGGCCATGGTGTTGGCGGTGAACTGCCCGCCGCAAGCCCCCGCCGAGGGGCAGGCCACGCGCTCCAGCACCGCGAGCTGCTCGTCGGAGTAGTCGCCCGCCTGGTGACGGCCCACCGCCTCGAACACGTCCTGCACGGTCACGTCCTTGCCGTCGAGCCGCCCCGGCAGGATCGAGCCGCCATAGATGAAGACCGAGGGCACGTTGAGGCGCACCATCGCCATCATCATGCCGGGAAGCGACTTGTCGCAGCCCGCAAGCCCCACGAGCGCGTCGTAGCAGTGCCCGCGCATTGTAAGTTCGACCGTGTCGGCGATGGCCTCCCGCGAGGCGAGCGAGGAGCGCATCCCCTCATGGCCCATGGCGATGCCGTCGGTGACGGTGATTGTGGTGAACTCGCGCGGGGTGCCCTCGCCCTGACTCACGCCCATCTTCACCGCCTGCGCCTGGCGGGAGAGCGCGATGTTGCAGGGCGCCGCCTCGTTCCAGCAGGTTGCCACGCCCACCAGCGGCTGGTGGATCTCCTCCTCGGACATGCCCATGGCGTAGTAGTAGGACCGATGCGGCGCGCGCGCCGGGCCTTCGGTCACGTGGCGGCTCGGCAGCCGGGACTTGTCGAACTTGCGCTTGAGCATGCGTCGGGCCTCCCTCGGGTCGATTGGATCAAGGGGATACGGAAACGCCCGCCAGCGCACAAGGCCGATTGCGGGAATGCGCGCGGCGCACTAGCTATCGCTGCATGACCGGCCAGCCCTACGCCCGCCACGACGCGTTCGTCGCCCCCGCGAGATCCACGCCGGAGCCGTGGCGCCTGCTGCTCGGGGTGCTCCTGGTGGCGCTGGTGCTCTTCGGGCTCAACTGGGCGATGCGCGCGGTGCTCTACGCGGTCTCGCCCGACAGGCTATACGACGCGCTCACCTTCGAGGACGGAACCGGGACGACCCCGGCCTCGGCGCTGGTGATCCTCTACAGCTTCGTTTTCATGGCGCTCGGTGCCGCGGCGGCGGCGCATCATCTGCACGGCCGCAGCTTCGCGAGCCTTCTCGGCCCCTCGTTGCGGCAGGCGGCGCGCGACTTCTTTCGCGTTCTCGGCGCGCTCGGGCTTCTTTTCCTGCTCGTGATGCTGCTTCCGCCGTGGGGCGCGCCGGGGGCGGCCGCGCCCGAGCCGAACATGGCGCCGGGGCTCTGGCTCGCGCTTTTGCCGTTCACGCTGAGCGCGCTCGTGGTGCAGACCGGCGCTGAGGAAGTGCTGTTCCGCGGCTACCTCCAGCAGCAGCTCGCCGCGCGCTACCGCAGCCCGCTCATCTGGATCGGCGTGCCCTCGGCGCTGTTCGCCTTCGGCCACTACGCGCCGGGCCAGTTCACGGGCAATGCGTGGCTGGTGGCGCTCTGGACCGGCGCCTTCGCCATCGCGCTCGCCGACCTGACCGCGCGGGCGGGCAATCTCGGGCCGGCCATCGCCATGCACTTCTTCAACAATCTCTTCGCCGTGGCCCTCACAGCGATGGAGGGCAACCTCTCGGGGCTCGCGCTCTACGTCTACCCCTTCAGCACGACCGACACCGACGCCATCCGCAGCGCCCTGCCAGTGGATCTGGCCATCATGGGATGTTCCTGGCTGGCCGCGCGCGTCGCGATCCGCCGCTGATTGCAATCCGGCGCTCGCGGGCTTATTTCGCCCCAGTCCCCGCCCAGCAAGGCACCGCCATGAACTGGATCACCAACTACGTCCGGCCCCGCATCAACTCGATCTTCTCGCGCCGCGAGATGCCCGAAAACCTTTGGACGAAGTGCGACGAATGCGGGACGATGCTGTTCCACCGTGAACTCAGCGACAACCTCAACGTCTGCACGAATTGCGGCCACCACATGCCGATCAGCCCGCGCGAGCGCTTCGCCACGCTTTTCGACGCCGGCGTCTTCAAGGAGGTCGGTGTGCCCCAGCCGGTTGCCGACCCGCTGCAGTTCCGCGACCAGAAAAGATATCCGGACCGCATGAAGGCCGCGCAGAAGGCCACCGGCGAGAAGGAGGCGATGCTGGTCGCCGAGGGCGAGATCGGGCGCACCCCCATCGTCGCCGCCGCGCAGGACTTTTCCTTCATGGGCGGGTCGATGGGGATGTATGTCGGAAACGCCATCATCGCCGCCGCGCGCCGCGCCGTCGAAACGCGGCGGCCCCTGATCCTGTTCTCCGCCGCCGGCGGCGCCCGGATGCAGGAGGGGATCCTTTCGCTCATGCAGATGCCGCGCACCACCGTCGCCGTGGAGATGGTGAAGGAGGCGGGGCTGCCCTACATCGTCGTGCTCACCCACCCCACCACCGGCGGCGTGACGGCGAGCTACGCCATGCTGGGCGACGTGCAGATCGCCGAGCCGGGCGCGCTGATCTGTTTTGCCGGGCCCCGCGTGATCGAGCAGACGATCCGCGAGAAGCTGCCAGAGGGCTTCCAGCGCGCCGAGTATCTTCTGGATCACGGGATGCTGGACCGCGTGACGCCGCGCGGCCAGCTCCGGGACGAGCTCATCTCGATCACGCGGATGCTGCTGAACCTGCCCCCCGCGGTGAAGGGCGACCTGCCGGCGCCCGAGACGCCGGGCGACGACACCGCCGTCGCCGCAAAGGAGCCCGCCGCGCGATGAGCGGACTTGCCTCCGACGTCATCCTCGAACGGATGATGTCGCTGCACCCCAAGGTGATCGACCTCACGCTCGACCGGGTCTGGCGGCTGCTCGCCGCGCTGGGCCACCCCGAGCGCGCGCTCGCGCCCGTCATCCACCTTGCCGGGACGAACGGCAAGGGCTCCACCCTCGCCTTCCTGCGCGCGGGTCTCGAGGCCGGGGGGCAGCGGGTGCACGCCTACACCTCGCCGCACCTCGCCCGGTTTCACGAACGCATCCGGCTTTCCGGCGCGCTGATTTCCGAAGAGGCGCTGACGGCGGCGCTCGACGAATGCGAGGCGGCGAACGGCGGCGCGCCGATCACCTATTTCGAGATCACCACCTGCGCGGCGCTTCTGGCCTTCGCGCGCACGCCCGCCGACTGGACGCTTCTGGAGACCGGCCTCGGCGGGCGGCTCGACGCGACGAACGTGGTCGACGCGCCGCGGCTCACGATCGTGACGCCCATCTCGCGCGACCACGAGCAGTTCCTCGGCGACACGGTGGCGAAGATCGCCTTCGAGAAGGCGGGTATCCTGAAGCGCGGCACGCCCTGCGTCGTCGGCCCGCAACCCGAGGACGCGATGGAGGTGATCGAGCGGCAGGCCGCGCGGCGCGGCGTTCCGCTTCTCGCCCATGGCCAGCACTGGCATGCCCGGGAAGAGCGGGGGCGCCTGATCTACCAGGACGAGCGCGGGCTTCTGGACCTGCCCCTGCCCGTCCTGCCGGGCGCCCACCAGATCGACAACGCGGGCGCGGCGCTCGCCGCGCTGCGCCACCTCGGCTTCGGAGAGGACGCCTGCGAGGCCGCCGTGACGGGCGCGGAATGGCCGGCGCGGATGCAGCGCCTGCGCCGCGGACCTCTGGCCGAGAGCGCGCCCGGCGTCGAACTCTGGCTCGACGGCGGGCACAACGCCTCCGCCGGCGCCGCGCTGGCGCGCCACCGCGCAAGCCTGCCGTCGCGGCCCACCCACCTCGTCTGCGGGATGCTCAATACCAAGGACGTGGCGGGCTATCTCGCGCCGCTAGCGGGCGTGGCCGACAGCCTGACGGCGGTGTCGATCCCAGGCGCGGCGCACACCCTGCCCGCCGAGCCCACCGCCGCCGCGGCCGAGGCCGCGGGCCTGCCCGCCCGCACCGCCGAGCGCCCCGCCGCCGCCCTCGCCGCCCTCGCCGCAGAGACGCCCGATGCACGGGTGCTCATCTGCGGCTCGCTCTACCTCGCCGGCGCCATCCTGCGGGAGAACGGGTAGGACGGCGCCCGCACCTCGTTCTTCGCGCGCCCGAGGAGCGCGCGCCTGCTCGGCCCGGGCAAGGTGCCCGAGGGCGATGTAGTATTCCGTGTCGATCGACCCGTCGGGCCGCCTCCGGATCCTTGTCGTTTCGATGTCCATGTCGGCCTCCTTCGTTGCGCGTTTCATCCTGCCGATTGGCCGGTGGCGCGCTTGAAGGCCGCCTTCAGAATTTCTTGAGATTTGCGGCCGTCTCCCCCTTTGACCGTGAGGCGCAGGCCGCGAAGGCGCTCTAATCGCGCCACGACCTATCGGTTCGGCGCCTTCGAGCTCGACACGCCGCGCTTCGAGCTTCGGCGCGACGGCGCTCCGGTGCCGCTCGAGCCGCAGGTGTTCGAACTTCTCGCGCTCTTCGTGTCGCGCGCGGGCGAACTCGTCACGCGGGACGAGATGATCGACGCGGTCTGGGGCGGGTGTATCGTCTCGGAGGCGACCATCTCGTCCCGTGTCAACGCGGTGCGCCGCGCTCTCGGCGACGACGGCCGCCGGCAGGCCATGCTCCGCACCGTACCGCGCCGCGGCTTCCGTTTTGTGGCACCTGTCGAGAGCGGCGACAGCGCGGCGCCCATGACAAGGCTCGCCGGCGGCGACCAGGACGGTGCGCGTCGCGCGGTCCGCCGACGGCACGAGAACCGCCTACGCGGTGAGCGGCGCCGGGCCGCCGCTGCTGCGCGCCGGGCATTTCCTCACGCATCTCGAGCGCGACTGGCACAGCCCGATCTGGCGCCCGCTGCTGGACCGGCTTGGAACCCGGTTCACCGTCATCCGCTACGACCAGCGCGGCACCGGCCTGTCCGACCGCGAGCCGGGCGACCTCGATCTCGACCGGTTGACGGAGGATCTGCGCGCGGTGGCGTACGCAGCGGGGCTGGAGAGGTTCCCGATCTTCGCGGCCTCGCAGGGCGTTCCCGTCAGCCTCGCATTCGCGGCGCGGCATCCCGAACGGGTGAGCCGCCTCGCCCTCTACGGCGGCTACGTCGAGGGCCGCAGCCGTCGCGGCAGCGGCGAGGACCTGGAGCGCGCGTCGGCGATCCTGACCATGATCTGGGAAGGCTGGGGCGTGCCGGACAGCCCGTTCGTCACCGCCTTCGCGACGCTTTACCTGCCCGACGCCGGCCGCGAGGAACGCGAAAGCATCGTCGCCACCCAGCTTGCGTCCGCAACGCCCGCTAGCGCGGTGGCCCTTCGGCAGGCAATCGACGCCTTCGACGTGTCGGCGCGGCTCGGGCAGGTCGCCGCGCCCGCTCTCGTGTTGCACGCCCGCGGCGACGCGGTGCAGCCGGTCAGCGAGGCGCTGCGGTTGGCCGAAGGCCTTCCGGATGCACGTCTGCGAATCCTGGAAAGCCGTAATCATGTTCCGGTGCCCACGGACCCGGCATGGCGCGAGATGACGGAGGCCGTCATCGGCTTCCTTTCCGAAGGCTGACCGCCGTCAGGGATGGCCCCAGCCGTGGCTCATCATCTCGCGCAGCCGGCTCGCGGTGCGCGCGAACTCGAAGCTGCCCTCTCCCTCGACGTAAAGCATCTCGGGCAGGGCGGCGGCGGTGCAGATGAGCCGCACCCGCGCCTCGTAGAGCGCGTCCACCAGGGTCACGAAGCGCCGCGCCTCGTTGAAGTTGGAGCGGCCGAGCTGCGGGATGTCCTCCAGCAAGAGCACCCGCACCGCATCCGCGATGGCGAGATAGTCCGCCGGCCCGAGCGGCTGGCCGCAAAGGTCGTGGAAGCGCGCCCGCGCGACGCCGTTGTGGAAGGCGGGCAGCACCACGTCGCGGCCCTGGACGCGCAGCGTGAGCCGCGCGTGATCGCCGCCGGTCAGCCCCTCCCAGATCTCGGCCACGGTGCGCCGCGCCGTCGCGTCCACGGGCGTGAAATAGACCGGCGAGCCCGCAAGCCGGTCCTGCCGGTAGTCGGTCGCCCCGGCGAGCTCGTGGACGACCAGGCGCTCCTTCAGGAGATCGATGAAGGGCAGGAAGAGCGCGCGGTTCAGCCCGTCCCTGTAAAGATCGTCGGGCGCGCGGTTCGATGTCGCGACCACGACGACCCCCGCCGCGAAGAGCTGCTCGAAGAGCCGGCCGACGATCATCGCGTCGGTGATGTCTGTGATCTGCATCTCGTCGAAGGCAAGGCAGCGGATCTCGTCCGCGACGGCGGCGGCCACGGGCCGGATCGCGTCGTCCACCCCCTCGGCCCGCGCTGCGGCCATGCCGGCGTGCACCTCCTGCATGAAGGCGTGAAAATGCACGCGGCGCGTGGGCGCGGGCGAGGCCGCGGCGAAAAGGTCCATCAGCATGGACTTGCCGCGCCCGACCCCGCCCCAGAGATAAAGGCCCCTCGGCGGTTCCGGCGCGCGGCGGAAGAGCCCGCGCTTCACGGGCTGGGCGAGAGCGCGACGGATACGCTCCAGCTCGGGCAGCACCGCCTCCTGCGCCGGGTCCGGGTCGATCGCCCCGGTCGCCACGCGCGCGGCGTAGAGATCCTGCATCGTCTCGCTCATGCCGTCCGCCATAGCGCGGGCCACGACGCGCCGCCAGAGTCGCGGCTCAGCCGGGCGGGTCCTCGACGAAGTCGCGCATCGCCTCGGCCACCTCGGCGGGGTGGGTATGGACAAGGCCGTGGCCCGCGCCCTCGACCACCTCCTGCCGCGCCACCCGGTTCCACTGCACGAGACGCCCGAGGCCGGAGAGCGGGATCACCGGGTCCTCGCGCCCCCAGATCGCCAGCACCGGCACGCCCGCGCGCGAGATCGCGCGATGCTCGGCCTCCATCGGGCGGGCGAGGATGCCGCGAAGACTGGCCTTCACCGCCGGAAGGAAGCCGCGCCAACGCAGCTCGGCAAGCTGGCGGTCCGCCATGTCGGGCACGGCGCTTTCCCGGCCCGCCGCGGCCTCTTCCGCGATGCCGCGGCGAAGCTGGCGGGGATAGCCCGCGAGAAAGAGCCAGTCGCCGAAAAGCGGTGCACCGCGCGCGAAGCGCGCCAGCGGGCCGAGGTCGTGGCCCATGCCGGCCGGCGCGATCAGCACGAGGCTTCGCAGCCGCTCCGGCCGGCGCGCCGCATATGCCGTGGCGATGGCCCCGCCCATCGAGTAGCCGATGAGCGTGATCGCCTCGTCCTCCTCCAGCATGTCGGCGAGCAGGGCATCGAGCTGACCGGTGAAGAACGCCGCGTCCTGCCGCCCGGCCGGCCGGTCCGAAAAGCCGCGCCCGTAGAGATCGTAGACCAGGACGCGAAACCCCAGGCGCGAAAGCTCGGGCAGAAGCGCCTCCCACACGAAGGAGGGCGTGGTGAGGCCGTGCACGCAGACCGCGACCGGGCCCCGCGCCTGTCCCGCCCAGCGATAATGCGTCTCGCCGAGCGGCAGGGGGGCGAACTCGCCGGGCGCGGCGCGGCGGGCCTGCGCATCCATGATCGGGCGGCGGCGCTCGCGCAGGAAGGGCGCGGCCGCGATCCCCGCAGACGCGGCCCCCACCAGCCAGAGCCACGCGCTCATGCGGCCGCCTGCCAGCGCGACAGGATGTAGCGCGCCGTCATCAGGTCGAGATGCGCCCCGCCGCCGTTCTTGAAAAGCGTGATCTCCTCCGCGCCCTTCCGGGCGAAGGCGTCGGGCTGGTAGAAATCGGCGACGATGTCCTCTTCCGCGAAGGCGCCCGAGGCGATCGGGATGAGAAGCTCGCCGATATGCCCGACCGTCGTGGCGCGGCTGTCCACGAAGACGCGGGCGCGCGACAGCGCGTCGTCATCCGCCTCGCGCATGTCGCGGCGGAAGGCGCCGATGAGGTCGAGGTGCTGGCCGGGGCGCAGCCACGCGCCGCGGATCACCGGCTCGGTCGACATGGTGGCGCAGGTGACGATGTCCGCCCCCGCCACCGCGGCTTCGAGATCGTCGGCCACGGCCATGCCCGGAAAGGCTGCCGCCATCTCCTCGGCCCGCGCGCGGCTGCGGTTCCAGACGGTGAAGCGCGCCCCGGGAAAGCCCGCGCCATAGGCTTCGCGCAGCGAGCGCGCCACCGTGCCCGCGCCGACGATCAGGATCTCGCGCGCATCGGGCCGCGCCAGGCGGCGGGCGGCAAAGAGGCTGTCGCCGGCCGTCTTCCATTTCGTCACGAGATGGAAATCGACGATCGCCTCGAGCAGGCCGGTATCGTCGGCATAAAGGCTGACCCCGCCATTGACGCTGGCAAGATCGCGCGCCGCGTTGCCGGGAAAGATCGTCGCCGATTTCACGGCGATGCCCAGCCCGTCGATCCAGGCCGCGCGCGACAGAAGCGTGTCCTCGCCCCGGTAAAGGAAACTGTCGGCCACCTCGGCCTTCGGGCGGCGGTGCCCATCGGCGAACGCGTCGCAGAGCGCGCGCCAGTCGAGCCGCGCCTCGCCCTCGGCGAAGGGGATCACCGGAACCGCGCTCATGCCGCGGCCTCGGCGCCCAGAAGCCCCGCATCGACGAGCCGCCGCGCCCAGCCCTCGGGTCCGTCGAAGCGGTGCGCCTGCCAGCCGCGCGCGGCCGCGGCGGCCACGTTGTCCGCCCGGTCGTCGGCGAAGAGCAGCCGCTCCGGCGCAAGCCCCGTCTCGGCCTCCACCCTTTCGTAGATCTCCGGCTCGGGCTTGATGACGCCCATGTGCCCCGAAACGAAGGCGCGGTCGAACTCGTCGAGGAAGGGGTAGTGGCCGCGCGCCAGCTCGAAGCTGCCGATGCCGAAATTCGTGAGCGCGAAGACGGGCACACCCCGGCCGCGCAGCGCGCGCAGCAGCTGGACCGATCGCGGGATCTCGGGCCGGGCGAGCTCGATCCAGCGGTCATGCCAGAGCCTGATCTCGTCCCGCCATTCGGGGTAGGCCTCGGCCGTTTCGTAGATGGTGTCGCGGAAGTCCCCGCCCCGATCCACGCGGTCGTTCATGGCATGCAGGTCCACCGCCTCGAAGAGCGCGCGGCGCCGGGCCGGGCCGATCTCGGCGTCGTAGAACCGTTCGGGGTTCCATTCGATCAGCACGTTGCCGATGTCGAAGATGACCGCGTCAGGTCGCATCGTTCCGTTTCCCTTTCCGCCAGTTCCTGGGCGTCGCCATGAGCCTAGGCGCAAACGGGCGGGATTTTCCATCCTTCCGTGCCATGCGCGGGGATCACGCCTTCGCGGCGCGCAGCGACCGTTCCAGCGCGTCGAGGAAACGGACGCGATCGGCCTTCCCGAAACCTTTCGTCCCGCCCTGACGGAACGGATCGGCCGCGCGCAGATCGGTCATCAGGTCGCGCAGGGCAAGCGCCTCGCCCACGTTGCGCTTGGTCAGGGCGCTGCCGTCGGGCCGCAGGACAAGCGCGCCGGAGGCCACGCAGCGCGCCGCGAGCGGCATGTCGTTCGTCACCACCACGTCGCCCCGTCCCGCGCGCTCGGCGATCCAGAGATCGGCCATGTCGGGCCCCTCGGGCACGATCACCACCTCGACCAGCGGGTTTGCGGAGGGACGCAGGCCGCCGTTGCTGACCAGCTTCACCGGCACCTTGTGACGTGTGGCGACGCGCTCGGCCTCGGCCTTCACGGGGCAGGCGTCGGCGTCGACGTAAAGGGTCACGCGTAAAGCGCCTCGGCATGGAAGCGCAGATGCTCCTCCATGAAGCTCGCGACGAAGAAGTAGCTGTGGTCATAGCCCTTCCGCAGGCGCAGCGCGCCGTCCACGCGGCACGCCGCCATCGCCTCGGCCAGCGCCTCGGGGCGCAGCTTGTCGATGTGGGGATCGGCCGTTCCCTGATCGACCAGCAAGGGCGCGTCGAGCCCCCGGTCGCGCATCGTCAAGGCCGCGTCATGGGGCCGCCACGCGGTCTCGTCCTCGCCAAGATAGGCGCGGAGCTGCTTGCGCCCCCACTCCGCCGCGCTTGGATGCGCGATGGGCGCGAAGGCCGACACCGAGCGGTAGCGCCCGGGCAGCCCCATCGCCAGCGTCAACGCGCCGTGCCCGCCCATGGAATGGCCGGTGATCGCCTGGCGCTCCGGGTCGACCGCGAAATGCGCGCCGATGAGCGCGGGCAACTCCTCGGCCACGTAATCCCACATGCGGTAATGCCGGGCCCAGGGCATCTCGGTGGCGTTGACGTAGAACCCCGCGCCCTGGCCGAGGTCGTAGCTCTCGTCGTCGGCCACCTCCGCGCCGCGCGGGCTGGTGTCGGGGAAGACGCCCGCGACGCCCTGCTCCGCCGCCCAGCCCTGCGCGCCCGCCTTGATCATCGCGTTCTCGTGCGTGCAGGTGAGCCCCGAGAGATAGAAGAGCACGGGCACCGGCACGTCCTTCGCCTCTTCCGGAAGGAAAAGGCCGAAGGTCATGTCGCAGGCGCAGGCGTCGGAGGCGTGGGTGTAGACGCCTTGCACGCCGCCGAAGGCGCGGTTTTCCGAGACGGTCTGCATGGGCGGGGCTCCTTCCCTTGGGCTTCCGCCCTCTCCTAGCAGGACGGGCGGCGCGCGGAAAAGGGCTCAGGCGTCCCCGTCGGGGCAGATGGTCAGGATCTCGTCGAGCGGCTTCTTGATCTTCGCCGCGCGCGGCACGGTCGCGTCCCCGGCAGGGTGCCCCACGACGAGGATCATCACCGGCTTCTCGTGATCGGGGCGGCCGCAGAGATCGTTGAGAAAACGCATCGGGTTGGGCGTGTGGGTCAGGCAGGACAGCCCCGCGCGGTGCAGCGCGGCGATCAGAAAGCCGGTGGCGATGCCCACGCTTTCCGGCACGTAGTAGTTCTTGTAGCGCTCGCCCTCCTCGGTGAGGCCGTAACGCTGCGCGAAGACCACGACGAGCCAGGGCGCGGTGGTCAGGTGCGGTTTCGAGGCGGCGGTGCCCATGGGCTCCAGCGCCTTCAGCCATTCCTCACCCGCGCCCCCCTCGTAGAAGCGTTCTTCCTCCGCCTCGGCGGCGGCGCGGATGCGCGCCTTCATCGCCGGATCGCAGATCGCCACGAAGTGCCAGGGCTGGTGATTGGCGCCCGACGGCGCGGTGCCGGCGGTGCGCACGCATTCCGCGATCACCTCTCCGGGCACGGGCCGGTCGGAAAAGTCGCGCACGCTGTGGCGGGTGCGCATCTCCTCGTGGACGGCGCGCGCCGCCGCGATCATCCGCGCATCGTCCATCTCCCGCCGGTCGGGAAGCGGTAGCGGCTCGTAACGGACTTCGCCCTTGCGGAACATCGGTGGCCTCCCTTTCAGGTCGCGGGCAGGTTGGCGATGACCCAGGTGACGGTGACGATGCTCGCCAGCGTCGAAAGCAGGATCGCCGCCGATACCCGCTGCGGCGCCACGCCGTAGTGCTGCGCAAGGATGTACACGTTGCCCGCCACGGGCAAGGCCGCGGCGGCGATCATCACGCCCGCCTTGTAGGGATCGGCGGGAAAGAGCCAGAGCACACCGAAGGCCACGGCCGCCGGATGCAGCACCAGCTTGCACAGGCTGAGCCAGGCTGCGATTTCCACGCGTTCGGCCGACTTGGTGGCAAGCGACGCCCCGATCGCGAAGAGCGCCCCGGGCGTCGCGGCGGCGCCGAGAATGCCCAGGAACTCGTTCACCGGCCCCGGGATCGTCCAACCGGTGCCCGACCATGCGAGGCCCAGCGTGATCGACACGATCATCGGGTTGCGGACCAGCCCCGTGCCCACCGTCCCGAGAATGGCGAGGCTCATCCGCCCGTCGCGCGCCCCCGTGATCAGGATCACGATGAGCGAGGAAAACACGATGAGGTCCACGGCGAGCGCGAGCATCACCGGCCCGATCGCCCCGGCCCCCAGCAGCAGCGTCAGCATCGGCACGCCGAGAAAGCCGGTGTTGCCGATCACCGCCGTCTGCGCCTCGACCGCGGCGGTGGGAACGTCGAGCCTTCGCAGCAACGCGACGCCGGTGGCGATCGCGTAGACCACCGCGGTGCCCCAGAGATACCCGGCCACCAGACGCCCGTCGAAGATCTCCGTGATCGAGAGATTTGCGGCGAAGCGGAAGAGCATCGCCGAGAGCGCGAAGTAGAAGACGAACTTCGTCAGGTAGGCGGTGGCCTCGGCGCTGAAGAATCCGCTTCGCCCGGCCCAGAAACCGAGGCCGATCAGCGAAAAGAACGGCAGCGTCTTTAGGAATATCTCGAGCACCGAAGCTTCGTAGCATGCCCCCGGCCCGCGTCAATCCGCCGCCACGCGCGGGGACTGCGACGACGCCTAGCCGCTGCCGATCAGAACCCCCGCGGCGAAGACGAGCGCGCCGCCCAGCACCACCTGGAAGGTCGCGCGCAGCCAGGGCGTCTCCATGAAACGATTCTGCATCCACGCGATCGCCCAGAGCTCCACGAAGACGACGGCGATGGCGATGGCCGTCGCGGTGGCGAAATGCGGAATGAGATAGGGCAGCGCGTGGCCGAGCCCGCCGAGCGTGGTCATCACGCCCGAGGCGAGGCCCCGCTTGATCGGCGAGCCCCGCCCCGACAGCTCCCCGTCATCCGAGGCCGCCTCGGTGAACCCCATCGAGATACCCGCCCCGACCGAGGCCGCGAGGCCGACGAGAAACGTCGTCGAGGTATCCTGCGTGGCGAAGGCGGTCGCGAAGATCGGCGCGAGCGTGGACACGGAGCCGTCCATCAGCCCCGCGAGGCCCGGCTGCGCCCAGGTCAGGACGAACTGGCGCCGCGCCGTGCGCTCCTCGGCGCTTTTGGCGTCGGCGTCGAGGTGTTCCTCGGCAAGCCGGTCCGCCACCTGCTGGTGGCCCGCCTCCGCGGCGGCAAGGTCGCCCAGAAGCTTGCGCGTCTCCGCATCCGTGCTCCGCTGCGCGGCGACGTGATAGAAATGCTCCGCCTCCTTCTCCATCATCGCGGCCTCGTCGCGGATCCGCTCGATGCCGAGGTTCTCGACCAGCCAGACGGGGCGGCGCGCGTAATACCCGGCGACATGCTCGCGGCGGATCAGCGGTATGGTCGGGCCGAAGCGTTTTTCGTGCTGCTCGATCAGCCGCGTGCGGTGACGGTCCTCCTCCGCGGCCATTCCCTCGAAGATCCGGGCGGTGTCCGGATAGGCGTCGTGCAGCCGCTCGGCGTAGCTGCGATAGATCCTCGCGTCGTCCTCCTCGGAGGACACGGCGAGAGCGAGGATTTCCCGCTCGTCGAGATCGCTGAAATGCCGCCGCTGGGTGAAGAAACGCATGAGTGCCTCAGTTTAGAATGATTCCAAATTATAGCGGCCCCGCGGCGAAGGCAAGGCCCGCGGTCCCGGGCGGGCGGGGTTGCTGGAACTGAACCGTTCGGTTTATGTACGCGACATGGAAGACACGCCGATGAACGCATCCTCGAGCACGCCGCGGAAGGGCCGGAAATACGACCAGGTGCTCGAAGGCGCGCGCAAGGTCTTTCTCAGCGACGGGTTCGAGGGGGCCAGCGTGGACGACATCGCCCGCGCGGCGGGCGTTTCCAAGGCGACGCTCTACAGCTACTTCGCGGACAAGCGGCTTCTGTTCATGGAGGTGGCCAAGCGCGAATGCGCCCACGCCGCCGCGGAGTCGCTCGAACTCGTGGAAACCACGGCGCCGCCGCGTTGCGTGCTTCCCGTCGCGGCGCGCAAGATGCTCGGCTTCATGCTTTCCGATCTCGGCCAGCGCGTCTACCGCATCTGCGTGGCCGAGGCGGACCGCTTCCCCGAGCTCGGGCGCGAGTTCTACGACTGCGGGCCGGCGCTCGTCCGCGACCGCATGAAGCGCTACCTCTCCGATGCCTGCGCGCGGGGCGAGATGGAAATCGACGACGTCGACCTCGCCGCCGACCAGTTCGCGGAGCTCTGCAAGGCCGACCTGCACCCGCGCATGGTCTTCGGCATCAAGCGCAGCTTCACCGAAGAGGAAGTGCAGCGCGTCATCGACGGCGCGGTCGAAACCTTCATGGCGCGCTATGGGCGTCACGATTCTTCTTCCGAAAAATCATGACAGGTTGGAGGGAAGAAGAAGACGTTCCCTATTATCCACCAGACAATGCGGGAGGCCGTCCAGCCTGCGTTCGGCCGCTTGGCGGACTTTGCCGACTTTCGCTGCGGCTGCGCCAACGGCTGCTTCTCATAGGCGGAGTTCTAGTCCCTTTTAGCATAGACCTTGTCAGTGTGAATCACGCCGTCTATCGTCACGAAGCCGTCAACTTCCGATCGAACTAAATCGTTCAAGAATACATTCAGCAAATCAGCAAATTCGGCGGATGTGAAATGAAGCAAATGATGCTTTCTCTGGGTGTCAGATGCGATTAGCAAGCCATCTGGAAGGTAGGCGCTACCAACAACAACTGCGATTACACGAGCATGAAGAAGCTTATCAGATATCAGCTTCGGAGACTGCCGCTCAGGCTGCCTGCCTGTCAGATCGTAGTTCTGAAAAATCTCACCTGCTGTATTACGAATGAACGGCTCGCGCCACGGACTGTCGGTCTTTCGGCGAACGCAATGGACTTCAATTTGACTGTCGCGGAAGCGATCTGTGACAAGGCGGCATTCTAGTAAGCGCCGCATGCAAACAGCCGCAACACCCACCGACCGCTCAATCATATGAAACGGATTGTGCTCTGTTTCAGCTTCACTGAAAATCTCATCAAGATGATGCGAAATGCGATCCCTTTGTGTCGCTAGCTCGTTTTTCCACGTGTAAGACTGCCAAGAAGAAGAACTGATTGCGCCAAACTTCGTTAAATCTTGAAGCGCCATGTCAATTTTTTTGCTCATATTCTTACCCTAAGCGATGCCCTACAGGAATTTTTCGGCTATGGTCTTTCCGAGGTCAAGCTTTGACCGTGTTTAGATAGTCGGACAGCCAAGGCTCGGTTTGCTGTAAAGCCGACGTTCGAGCAACACGCAGCGTCTGTCACTTCCGGGCTCGCAGCGGACCTTCACCCTGACAGGATCAGGGCCACCGAAGGCCCCCCATGTGTATCGCATCTGACGGCCGATGACCTCGCGGGCCGGCGAAGAGGTCGACCCAGAACCTTCGTCAGTCCACCCGCCGGACGAGAAGCTGGTTGCCCGGCCCCTTCTTCGTCTCGAACACCTTCAGGTCCGCGACGAGGTCCGAAAGCTTCCGCTTGCCATAGGTCCGCGTGTCGAAATCCGGGTAATCCGCCTGGATCTGCTGGCCGATGCGCCCCAGCGGGAACCATTCGTCCTCCTCCTGGTCGATCTTTTCCATCGCGTCGAAAAAGAGCTGCCGCGCCTCCGAAAGCGTCTGGCCGCTCATCTCGCGGGTCCGCGACGGGCCGGTGTCCTCCGGCGCGATGTTCTCGATCGCCACGAAGCGGTTGCAGGCGTTCTTCAGCGCGTCCGGCGCCTTGGCCTCGCCGATGCCGATCACGGTCAGGCCATGTTCCCTGATGCGGCTGGCGAGACGGGTGAAGTCGCTGTCCGAGGACACCAGAACGAACCCGTCGAACCGGCCGGCATGGAGAATGTCCATCGCGTCGATCACGAGCCCGATGTCAGAGGCGTTCTTGCCCCTCGTGTTCGCCGTCTGCTGGTGCTGCACCAGTCCGAGCTCCTGCGCGACACGGGTCCAGCCGGCAAGCCGCTGGTTCGACCAGTCGCCGTAGACCCGGCGAAGCCCGGGCTCCCCGAAGGTGGTGATCTCCTTCAGGATCTGCTTGGCGTGTTTCGCCGGCACGTTGTCGGCGTCGATGAGAACGGCCAGAAGCGGGGTGCGGTCGGGGCTGGGCAAGAAGGTCCTCCATTTTCCGGCAATGTCGCCGATACGGGCGGCGGGCACAATGTGTCCTCAGAGCCGGCGATGCATCACCAGCGCATCCACCAAGCCTTCCGCCGGGTGCCGGAACGCTTCCGGCAGGCGTCCCACCACCGTGAAGCCCGCGCGGTCCCATGTCTCTATCGCGCGGGTGTTGGTGGCGACGACGAAATTGAACTGCATGGCGCGGAATCCGCGCGCCCGCGCCTCCTCGAGGGAATGGGCAAGCATCTTCCGCGCCACGCCCCGGCCTCGCGCCCAGGGCGCCGTGCAATAGCCCGCGTTGGCGACATGGGCGCCGCCGCCTGGCTGGTTGGGCTTCAGGTAGTAGGTGCCGAGGACGCGACCCTCCTCCTCGGCCACGAAAGTCTCCGCGCCGGGCGGGCGCCAGTAGGCGAGGGCGCCCGCCCCGCGGATCGGCGACGAGGCTGTCGCCCGCCTCGATCACGGGCTTCAGGATCGCCCAGATCGCGTCGTCGTCGGCCGCGGTTGCCGGGCGGATCGCGAGCGCCATGCGGGAAGACTCCCGGGCGAACGCGTCAGTAGACGACCACCGAGCGGATCGACTCGCCCGCGTGCATGAGATCGAAGCCCTTGTTGATCTCGTCGAGCGAGAGCGTGTGCGTGATCATCGGATCGATCTCGATCTTGCCGTCCATGTACCAGTCGACGATCTTCGGCACGTCGGTGCGCCCGCGCGCGCCGCCGAAGGCCGTGCCCTTCCAGACCCGGCCGGTCACGAGCTGGAAGGGACGGGTCGAGATCTCGGCCCCCGCGGGCGCCACGCCGATGATCACCGACTCCCCCCAGCCGCGATGGGTGCATTCCAGCGCCGCGCGCATGACCTGCACGTTGCCGGTACAGTCGAAGGAGGAGTCGGCGCCGCCGATCTGGTCGGCCTTCGTCTTGGTCAGATCCACGATTGCCTGCGTGACGTTCTCGACCTCGTTCGGGTTGACGAAATGGGTCATTCCGAAACGCTCGGCCTGGGCGCGCTTGTCGGGGTTGATGTCCACCCCGATGATCATGTCCGCGCCGGCGAGGCGAAGTCCCTGGATCACGTTGAGCCCGATGCCGCCCAGCCCGAAGACGGCGGCCTTCGCCCCGATCTCGACCTTGGCGGTGTTGATCACCGCGCCGACGCCGGTGGTCACCCCGCAGCCGATGTAGCAGACCTTGTCGAAGGGCGCGTCCTCGCGGATCTTCGCCACCGCGATCTCGGGCAGGACCGTGTGGTTGGCGAAGGTCGAGCAGCCCATGTAGTGGTGCAGCACATCGCCATCCAGCGTGGAGAAGCGCGAGGTCCCGTCGGGCATGAGGCCCTGGCCCTGCGTCGACCGGATGGCGGTGCACAGATTGGTCTTCTGGCTCAGGCAGGACGGGCACGCGCGGCACTCGGGCGTGTAGAGGGGGATGACGTGATCGCCCGGCTTCACGCTGGTGACGCCCTCGCCCACCTCGACGACGATGCCCGCCCCCTCGTGGCCCAGGATCGACGGGAAGAGGCCCTCGGGGTCCGCGCCCGAGCGCGTGAACTCGTCGGTGTGGCAGATGCCGGTGGCCTTGATCTCCACCAGGACCTCTCCGGCCCTCGGCCCCTCGAGGTTGACGTCCATGATCTCCAGCGGCTTGCCGGCCCCTAGGGCCACGGCGGCTTTCGTGCGCATGCGCTCCTCCCCTGCTGTCGCGCCACCAGCCTGTGGCAAGCGCGCGGCCATTTCAACTCGGCATCGACATGTCGTGAGGCTTCCGCGACACTCCCCATGCAGGGAAAAGGAGACCGCCATGCCAGGACGCCTTGCCGCATTTTCGCTCCTGCCGCTCGCGCTGGCCGCCTGCGGGCCCGCGCCCGGCGACCCGGGGGACGCGTGCGGCGCCTCCACCATGCAGTTCCTCGTGGACCGGCCCGCCAGCATCCTGGACGGGGTGGCGCTGCCGGAAAACACGCGCGTGCTGCGCCCGGGCCAGCCCGCCACGATGGATTTCCGCCCCGACCGGATGACCATCACCGTGGACGAGGCGGGCCGCATCGTGCGGGTGGACTGCGTCTAGGACAGGGCCGGGCCTCGACTCGCCGGCCGACTCGGCCTAGATCAGGGCGAGAACATACAAAGAACATCCTTTCGGTCATGTCCCCGCGGCGCATCTTGTCGATCTGGTTTCCCCGGCTCGCGGCCGAGCGGCTGCTGCGGCTCGGCGCATCCTGTCCCGACAGCCCCTTCGCGGTGGTCCGCGACGCGCGGCAGCGCCAGGTGCTCGCCTCGGTCTCGGCGGCGGCCGAAGCGGCGGGGCTTTCTCCCGGCCAGCCGCTCGCCGACGCCATGGCGGTCTGCCCGGGCCTCGTGACACGGCGCGAGACCCCCGCGGCCGAAGCCGCCTTCCTCGCCGCGCTGCGCCGCTGGGCGGAACGCGTCTCGCCCTGGATCGCCGAGGAGCCGCCCGACGGGCTCGTGGCCGACATCACCGGCTGCGCCCATCTCTTCGGCGACGAGGCGGGGCTTCTCGACCGGATCGTGCAGGATTGCGCGGGCTTCGGCCTGACGGTGCGCGCCGCCATCGCCGACACGCGCGGCGCGGCCTGGGCGCTCGCGCACCACGCCGGGGCGGCCGGCGCGCCGCACCGCTCGGGCGACGAGATCCGCCAAGAGGCACGCGCCACCCGCGCCACCGCCGCCAGACGTCCCCGCAACAGGCCCGCCGCGCCAGCGCCGCAGACAGG
This sequence comes from Rhodosalinus sp. FB01, assembly GCF_041365715.1. Taxonomy (NCBI): domain Bacteria; kingdom Pseudomonadati; phylum Pseudomonadota; class Alphaproteobacteria; order Rhodobacterales; family Paracoccaceae; genus Rhodosalinus; species Rhodosalinus sp. FB01. The sequence goes on from NZ_JBGFSH010000008.1 coordinate 55,202, forward strand.
CTGCATCGCGCCGCCCGGACGGACGCACAGCGCGCTCGCCGCGCTGCCGGTGGCCGCGCTCCGGCTGGAGCCGGACACCGCCGAGGCGCTCGCCCGGCTCGGCCTGCGCCGGATCGGCGATCTGGCCGGCCAGCCGCGCGCTGCGCTCGCGCGCCGCTTCGGCCCTGCCCTCGTCACGCGTCTCGACCAGGCCTTCGGCGCGGCGCCAGAGCCGGTCTCCCCGGCCGCGACCCCGCCGCATTTCGCCGCCCGCCTCACCCTGCCCGACCCGATCGGGCTGGAGGCCGACGTGATGGCCGCGCTCGACCGGCTGCTCGAGCGTGTCTGCGCGCGGCTCGCGACGGCCGGTCGGGGCGCGCGGCGGCTCCGGCTCGAGGCGATGCGCGCCGACGGAACGCACGAGACGGTGGAGGTCGGCCTCGCCCGCCCCGCCGCCGACCCCGACCGCATCCGCCCGCTCTTCGCGCTGAAGATCGGCGGGATCGAGGCGGGCTTCGGGATCGACGCGCTGCGCCTCGAGGCCACGCTGACCGAGCCCGTGTCCGCGCGCCGTCCCTGCGGCCATCTCGACGCGGGCGCGGCCGCGCGCCGCGACGCCACGCCGGAGGGCGCGCTCGAGGACCTGATCGGCCGGCTCGGCGCGCGCATCGGGCTCGAGGCGATCACCCGCCGCCACCCGGCCGGAAGCCACGTCCCCGAGAAGACCGCGACGGTGCAGGCCGCCGCCTGGACAGGGCCCTTCGACAGCCGCTGGCCCGCGCCCCCCGCGCCGCGCCCGCTCGCGCTCTGGCGTCCCGAACCGGTGAACGCACCCGAAACCCCCGGGCCGCCCGCGCGGGTCCGCTGGCGCGGGCGTGACCTCGCCACCGCCGCCGCCGAGGGACCCGAGCGGATCGCGCCCGAATGGTGGCTCGACGATCCCGACTGGCGCACCGGGCAGCGCGACTACTGGCGGGTGACGACCTCGGCAGGCGACAGGCTCTGGCTCTACTACGCCCATGGCGGAACCATGTCGCCGGGCTGGTTCTGTCACGGCGCCTTCGCGTGAATGCCGCGCGTCATCGGCTTCTTCTTGGCCCCAATACTCCCGCCGGAGGCCGGCCGCCGCAGGCGGCCCCGGCAAGGATGTCCCGGCGCAGCCGGGTCCGCCGGGACGCGCCCGGCTCAAAGACCGCGCACACCCCCGAGCACCATGTCGGCGGCAAGATCGGCGTAATCCTCGCGCGACAGGCCCTTGCCGGGCCGGTGCCACATGTAGACCCAGTTGAGGATGCCGAAGACCGACATGGTCACCGCGCGCAGCCGGTCGGCGTCGAGCCCGGGCGCCTCGGCGGCGACAGCCTCCGACATCTCCCGCACCACGCGGCGCTGCGCCGCGACGAGCGGCGCCTTCATCTCCTCCGGCAGCGTGGCGAGGGCGTCGAGCTGCAGCTTGTGCTCGGCGTCGGCGTCCTCGTAGGCGGCGAGAAGGGCCGCCATCAGCGCGCGAAGCCCGCCCGGGCGCGCCGCCTCGGCGCGCTCGGCAAGCTCGGTCAGATGCGCCTCGAGGATGTCGAAGAGCAGCGCCTCCTTGCTGTCGTAATAATGGTAGAGCAGCGCCTTCGAAACGCCGCAGTCGCGCGCCGCGCCCGCCATGGAGGCGCGGTCGTAGCCGTGCCGCGCGAAATAGCGCGCGGCCCCCTTGCGCAGCGCCGCGCGCTTGGCATCGTGATCGCGTGCGAGCCCCCGTGCCACCGGCCGCGTCAGCCGTCCTTCGGGCGGTTGTCCACGATGCGCACGGCCTTGCCCTGGCTGCGCGCGACCGAACCGGGGTCCGCGACCTCCACCACCACGGTCACGCCGACCACGCTCTTGATCTTGTGCCGCAACTCCTGGCCCGCGCGCATCCGCGCCTCGGGTTCGGCCGCCAGGGCGGTGCATTCGCATTTCACGCGCATCTCGTCCTTGTGGCCCACGCGGTCGAGTTCCAGCTGGAAATGCGGCGCGAGGCCCTGCACCGTCATCAGCTGCTCCTCGATCTGGGTCGGGAACACGTTGACGCCGCGCAGGATGATCATGTCGTCGGAGCGCCCCGTGATCTTCGCCATGCGCCGCATCGCACGCGCGGTCCCCGGCATCAGCCGCGTGAGGTCCCGCGTCCGGTAGCGGATGATCGGAAACGCCTCCTTGGTCAGCGAGGTGAACACCAGCTCGCCCCGCTCGCCGTCCGGCAGCACCTCGCCCGTCGCCGGGTCGATCACTTCGGGGTAGAAATGATCCTCCCAGACATGCAGCCCGTCCTTCGTCTCGACGCATTCGTTGGCGACGCCCGGGCCCATGACCTCCGAGAGCCCGTAGATGTCCACCGCGTGCATGTCGAAGGTCTCCTCGATCTCGCGGCGCATGGCGTCGGTCCAGGGCTCGGCGCCGAACACGCCCACCTTGAGCGGCGAGCGGCGCGGGTCGAGGCCCTGGGCGTGATACTCGTCGATGATCGAAAGCGCGTAGGACGGCGTGACGGTGATGCCGTCGGCGCGGAAATCCTCGATCAGCCGGACCTGCCGCTGGGTCATGCCGCCCGATATGGGCACGGTGGTCAGCCCCAGCTTCTCGGCGCCCAGATGCACGCCGAGGCCGCCGGTGAAGAGGCCGTAGCCATAGGCGTTGTGCAGAAGGTTCCCGCGCCGCAGACCCGCCGCCCGGAGCGAGCGGGCCACCACCGTGCCCCAGACGTCGAGATCGTTTGCGGTATATCCCACCACCGTCGGCTGGCCCGTGGTCCCCGAGGAGGCGTGGATGCGCGCCACCTGCTCACGCGGGACGGCGAACATGCCGAAGGGGTAGTTGTCGCGCAGGTCCGCCTTCACGGTGAAGGGGAACTTCGCGAGGTCCGACAGCTCGTTCAGGTCGTCGGGATGGACACCGGCCGCGTCGAAACCCGTCTTGTAGAACGGCACGTTCTCGTAGGCGTGGCGCAGCGACCATTTCATGCGCTCGAGCTGCAGCGCCGCGATCTCGTCGCGCGAGGCGGTCTCGATCGGTTCGAGGTCTCCGGGCTTGGGCGAAAGATCTTCCATCACACGGCCTCCAGCAGCAGCGAGATTCCCTGTCCCACGCCGATGCACATCGTGCAGACGGCGCGCCTTGCCCCGATGTCGCCCATGCTGATCGACGCGGTGAGCGCGAGCCGCGCGCCCGACATCCCCAGCGGATGGCCGAACGCGATGGCGCCGCCGTTGGGGTTCACGTGCTCCGCGTCGTCGGGCAGGCCGAGATCGCGCAGCACGGCGAGCGCCTGGCTCGCGAAAGCCTCGTTGAGCTCCACGAGATCGATGTCGCCGATCGACAGCCCGTGCCGCTCCATCAACTTCTTCGTCGCGGGTGCCGGCCCCATCCCCATGATGCGCGGCGGAACGCCCGCCGTCGCCATGCCGGCGATGCGCGCGCGGGGGGTGAGCCCGTATTTCTCCACCGCCGCGGCGGAGGCCACGATCAGCGCGGCGGCGCCGTCGTTCACGCCCGAGGCGTTGCCTGCCGTGACGGAGCCATCCTCGCGGAAGGGGGTATGAAGGCTCGCCAGTTTCTCGATCGAGGTCTCGCGGGGGTGTTCGTCGCGCGTGACCTCCACCGGCGGGCCCTTGCGCTGGGGCACCGCGACGGGCGTGATCTCGCGCGCCATCCGCCCCGACCCGATCGCGGCCATGGCGCGGGTCTGCGAGCGCAGCGCGAAGGCGTCCTGGTCATGGCGCGCGACGTTGAAATCCGCCGCCACGTTCTCGGCCGTCTCCGGCATGGAGTCGACGCCGAAGCGCGCCTTCATCTCCGGGTTCACGAAGCGCCAGCCGATGGTCGTGTCGTGGATCTCGGCGTGGCGCGAGAAGGCGCTTCCCGCCTTGGGCATCACGAAGGGCGCTCGGCTCATGCTCTCGACGCCGCCCGCGAGCACGACCTCGGCCTCGCCCAGCCGGACGGCGCGCGCGGCCATGCCCACCGCGTCGAGGCCCGAGCCGCAGAGCCGGTTGACGGTGGTGCCCGGCACCTCCTCTCCGAGCCCGGCCAGAAGGGCCGCCATGCGGGCCACGTTGCGGTTGTCCTCGCCGGCCTGGTTGGCGCAGCCCATGATGACCTCGTCCACCGACAGCCCGGGAAAGGGCGCGACGACCTCGCGGATGACATGGGCCAGCATGTCGTCGGGCCGCACCGACGAAAGCGCCCCGCCGAAGCGGCCGATGGGGGTGCGAAGCCCCTCGCAGAGATAGGCGTCGGTCATGTCTCCTCCTCGAAATGCTGCCCCTGGATCTGGCGGGAATGGCCGCGGAACTGCGCCACCTCGCGCCCGTCGGGGGCGGTCACCGCAACGTCGTAGATGCCCGACCGCCCGGCGCGGCTCACCTCGCGGCAGACCGCACTCAGCCGTTCGCCCTGCCGGCCCGGCGACAGGAAGGTGACGACGTTCATCTGCGCCACGACATTCGTGTTGTAGCTGTTGCAGGCGAAGGCGAAGGCGCTGTCGGCGAGCGTGAAGATGTAGCCGCCGTGGCAGATGTCGTGCCCGTTCAGGTGATGGTCCTGCACCTCGAAGCTGAGCGTCGCGGTGCCCGGACCCACGGCGTCGAGCGACATGCCGAGCCACTTCGACGCGCGGGCGTTGGCCCACATGGCCGCGGCGCTCTTCTCGGCGCGTTCCTGAGGCGTCATCGGCCCCTCCTCCCCTGATCAGCCGCACGATGCACATAACCGACCGGGCGGTCAAGAGTGTTGATTTCCGCCGCCGCCGCCCCCATGCTCTCCGCGACATCCGGAGGAGGTTTCCCATGCTCGCACCCGAAAGCTACGCCGCCGGCCACTGGGTCGCGCCAGGGCCTGAGGCCCGCCCGATCCTCGGCCCCGTGGACGGCCGGCAGATCGCCCGCGCCGGCGGCGCCGATCTCGACTTCCAGGCGATGATCGACTGGGCCACGGCGACCGGCGGCCCTGCGCTGCGCGCCATGACGTTCCACGAGCGCGCGAAGATGCTGAAGGCGCTCGCGACTCACCTGAACGAGCGGAAGGAGGAGCTTTACGCCCTCAACCCGCTCACCGGCGCCACGCGCCGCGACGGCGCGGTGGACATCGACGGCGGCATCGGCACGGTCTTCGTCTTCGCCTCCAAGGGCCGGCGCGAGATGCCCGACGGGCACGTCTATCTCGACGGCGCGGTGGAGCAGCTGTCAAAGGGCGGAAGTTTCCTCGGCCAGCACGTCGCGGTGCCGCTTCGGGGCGTCGCGGTACAGATCAACGCCTTCAACTTTCCGGTCTGGGGCATGCTGGAGAAGCTCGCGCCGACGCTTCTGGCGGGGATGCCGGCCATCGTGAAGCCCGCGACGCAGACCTGCTACCTGACCGAGGCGTGCTTTCGCATGATCATAGAGTCGGGGATCCTGCCCGACGGCGCGGTGCAGCTCGTCGTCGGCGGCACGGGCGACCTGCTGGATCGCCTCGGCCCGCAGGACGTGGTCAGCTTCACGGGCTCGGCCGACACGGCGGTGAATCTGCGATCCAATCCCAACCTGATCCGTCGCTCGGTGCGCTTCCACGCCGAGCAGGACAGCCTCAATGCCTCGATCCTCGGCCCCGACGCGGTACCCGGCACGCCCGAGTTCGACCTGTTCGTCAAGGAGGCGGCGAACGAGATGACGACCAAGGCGGGGCAGAAATGCACCGCCACGCGTCGCATGATCGTGCCCGAGGCGCAGCTCGACGCGGTGGCCGAGGCGCTCTCCGAACGGCTCGGCAAGACGACGGTGGGCGACCCGGCGGCCGAGGGCGTGCGCATGGGCGCGCTCGCCTCCGCCGACCAGAAGGCCGACGTGCTGGAGAAGATCGCAGCCTTCGCCCACGAGGTGGAGCGCGTCTGCGGCGACCCGGAGCAGTTCGAGCTCTCGGGCGCCACCCACGAGGGCGCGTTCCTGCCGCCCATGCTCTTCCGCTGCCCCGACCCCGATTCGGCCTCTGCCGTCCATGCGGTGGAAGCCTTCGGCCCGGTCTCCACGCTCCTGCCCTACCGCGATCCGGCCCATGCCGCGGCGCTCGCCAATCGCGGCGAAGGCTCGCTCGTGGCCTCGGTCATCACCCACGATCCGGAGGTCGCGCGGGAGATCACGCTCGAGGCCGCGGCCTGGCACGGCCGGCTCTACTTCAACGACCGCGACTCGATGAAGGAATCCACCGGTCACGGATCGCCGCTTCCGCACATGGTCCATGGCGGGCCGGGCCGCGCGGGCGGCGGAGAGGAGCTTGGCGGCGTGCGCGGCGTGCTCCACTACATGCAGCGCACCGCGGTGCAGGGCAGCCCCGATATCCTGACCGCCATCGGCGGCCAGTGGGTCCGTGGCGCGGCGGAGAAGACGGGGCCGGCCCATCCCTTTCAACGGACCTTCCACGAGCTTCGGATCAGCGAGACCATCCACACCGAAGAGCGCGAGGTCACGCTCGAGGACATCGAGCATTTCGCCGAGTTCACCGGGGATACCTTCTACGCCCACATGGACGAGGACGCGGCGCGGGCGAACCCCTTCTTCCCGGGCCGCGTGGCGCACGGCTACCTGCTCCTGTCCTTCGCCGCCGGCCTCTTCGTGCAGCCCGACCCGGGCCCGGTGCTCGCCAACACCGGGCTCAACGCGCTGTCGTTCCAGAAGCCGGTGAGCCCCGGCGACCGCGTGAAGGTGCGCCTGACGGTCAAGCGCAAGACCCGCCGCACCGACGATTACGGCGAGGTCGCCTGGGACGTGGCGATGACCAACCAGGAGGGCGAGCAGGTCGCCAATTACGAGCTTCTCACGATGGTTTCCTATTCCCGCTGATCCGGGGTAGAGCGCGGGGATGGACCCGCTCGCCCCCGTCATCGCCGCGCTTCACGCCGAAAGCCGCCCGCGCGTCTGGTCGCTCGTCATCACGGTCTTCGGCGACAGCGTCCAGCCACGCGGCGGCAGCATCGCCACGGTGCGCCTTCAGCGTCTGATGGAGCGTGTCGGCGTCACCTCCGGCACGCTTCGCACCGCGCTCTCGCGGCTGCGCCGCGACGGCTGGGTCGAGACCGAGCGCACGGGGCGTCACAGCCGCTACCGGCTGAGCGCCGAGGGGCTCGCCCGCTTCGCGCCCGCGACCGCGCGGATCTATGCCCCGCCGGTGACGGCGCCCGTCACGGAATGGACGCTCTGCCAGGGCTGCGAGGAGGAGGCAGGGTTCCCGGTCGCCCCGGGCCTCCGGCTTCTGCCCGGCAAGGCGCCGGAGGGCGCCACCCTCGCCGTCACCGGGCAGCTTTCCGCCCTCGCGCCCGGGCTGCGCGAGGCGCTCTTGCCGCCCGAACAGCAGGCCGCGATCGCCGCGCTTCTCGCGGACGTCGCCGCACTCGACGGGCCGGAGATGGGGCCTCGCGACGCCGCCGCGGCGCGCACGCTTCTCGTGCACCGCTGGCGGCGGCTGGTGCTGCGCTGGCCCGAACCGCCCGCGGAACTTCTGCCCGAGGCGCTGCGGCCCCGGGCGGCGGCGAGCCCGCGCGCCGCGGTCGCCAGGATTTATCACGCGCTGCCCCCCGCCGCCGACGCGTGGTTCGACACCCCGCTCGACGACGTGCCGCCCATGCCGCCCGCTGGGCCGGCGACGGCCGCACGCTTCGGCGGGCCAGCGCAGGCTTGATTTGTGACGCGAAGGGCGCAAATCTTCCGCAGATGAACTCCTTCACGCCCCTGCACGCCGCCGGCGCGCCCGACCGCATCGCCTTCGGCCGCGCCGAACTGGGCGTGATCCTGTCGCTCTACGGCCGCATGGTCGCCGCCGGGGAGTGGCGCGACTACGACATCTCGACGCTGCGGGAGGCCGCGATCTTCTCGGTGTTCCGTCGCACCGCGGAACACCCCCTCTACCGGATCGAGAAGCGACCGAAGCTGCGGGCCCGGCAGGGACAATACGCGGTGATCGGCATGGACGGCCGCATCCTGAAGCGCGGGCACGACCTCAAGACGGTGCTCCGGGTGCTCGAGCGCAAGCTCATCCGGGCGGTGGAGTAGCGTCTCGGCCGAGACGCTTGCGCGCGGTCACCGGCCCGTCGCCCTGCGCCTCGATCCGGGCAAGGGCTTCCCGAAGCGGTTCTTCGGTCACGGCCATGTGGTGGGCGTTGGCGTGGAGGAGCGTCTCAGGGTCCGCCACCCAGGCCACATGCCCTTTCCAGAACAGCAGGTCGCCCCTGCGAAGCGGCGCGTCTTCCCCGAGCAGCCTGCCCAGCGCCGCCTCCTGCATGTCGCTGTCGCCGGGGCAGACGATGCCGCAGGCGGTGCAGGCGATCTGCACGAGGCCGGAGCAGTCGATCCCGAAGGCCGAGTGCCCGCCCCAGAGGTAGGGCGTGCCCAGAAGCCGCGCGGCGACCGCCACCGGATCGGCCTCGGGCGCGTCGAGCGGCGCGAGGTGGCAGGACGGCACGAAGCCACCGGGCGTCTCGGCGAAACGCCCGGAGACGCCGGTGACGACGACGCGCGCGCCGAGGCTGAGCGCCCTCCGCTCGCGCCGCTTCATGTCGGGCGCCGGGTAGAGATGCGTGGCCCGCGCCGCGACCCTGTGGGTGGGTCGTGCCGGCGCGCCCAGCGCGTCCTCCGCGACGTATCCCACGTAGCCGTCCGTCGCCGCCTGGACGAAGGCCCAGCCCTCCCGGCGCTCGGAGACCGTGACCGCCTCGCCGAAAAGAAGCTGCCGGTCCCGCGCGCCCCCCGGCGCGGCGAGGAGGTCCGCCAGCCCCGCCGTCACCGAGGCCGGTTCCCCCTCGACGAAGCGCGGCGCGGCAACACGGCCGGCCAGATGCGCCGCCGCCACGCGGGCGTTGACCGGCGTGGTGCGGCGGTCGCTCACAGCCCGAGCGCGCCGGGCAACGCGTCGAAGAGCGCCCGCGCGCCCTGCGCGGCACCGCCGCGCGGGCGGCCGGGCGCGGATTTCGGCTGCCAGCCGTAGATGTCGAAATGCGCGTAGGCCCCGGCCTGCTCCACGAAGCGGCGCAGGAAAAGCGCGGCCGTGATCGATCCCGCGAACCCGCCCGAGGGCGCGTTGTCGAGATCGGCGATGCCGGGCTCGATCATCGTCTCGTAGGGGTCGTGGAAAGGCATCCGCCACACCGGGTCGGCCAGCCGCGCGCCCCCATCCAAGGGCGCCCGGGCCAGCCCGTCCGAGCCGGTGTAGAACGGCGCGAGGTCGGGCCCCACTGCCACGCGCGCCGCGCCGGTCAGCGTCGCCATGGAGACGACGATCTCGGGCGCCTCCTCGTCGGCGAGCGCCAGCGCGTCGGCGAGCACCAGCCGACCTTCCGCGTCGGTGTGGTTGATTTCCACGGTCAGCCCCTTGCGCGAGGTCAGGATGTCGCCCGGCCGCATCGCGTGGCCCGCCCCCGCGTTCTCGACCGCAGGGATCAGCACCCGCAGGCGCACCGGCCAGCCCGCGTCCATGATCATCCGCGCGAGGCCGAGCACCGTGGCCGCGCCGCCCATGTCCTTCTTCATCAGCGCCATGCCCTGCGCGGGCTTGAGGTTGAGCCCGCCCGTGTCGAAACAGACGCCCTTGCCCACCAGCGTCAGCCTTGGCCCCGTCTCGCCCCAGGACATGTCGACGAGGCGCGGCTCCTCCGGTCCCGCCCGGCCCACGGCGTGGATCATGGGCAGGTTGGCCGGCGCCAGCGCCTCGCCCCGCGTCACCGTCATGCGGGCGCCGAATTGCCCGGCAAGCTCGGCACAGGCCGCTTCCAGCGCGCCCGGCCCCATGTCTGCGGCCGGCGTGTTCACGAGGTCGCGGGCAAGCGCCTCGCCGGCGGCGAACCGCTCCACCCGCGCGGCGTCCACGCCCTCCGGCGCCACGAGGCGGCGCGGCTTCGGCGGTTCCGACCCCGCGCGGTACCGGTCGAAACGGTAACCGGCGAGCAGCCAGCCCAGCGATTCGGCCTCGGCCGTCCCGGCGGGGAGCGGCGCGGCAAGGCGGTAGTCCCCCGGCGGCAGGGCGCCCGCCGCGGCGGCCAGCGCGAAACGCTCGCGCCGCCGCTGCGCCGGCGTCCCGTACCCCGCGGCCGCGGCCGCGGGCGCGCCATCGGGTCCTGGCAGCAGCAGCGCCTCGCCGAGGCCGCCGCCGAATCCGGCCGCGCGCGCCCAGGCCTGCTGCGTCTCGGGCAGGCCGGCGCGCCACGTCTCGATCTCGTCGCACTGCACGAGCCAGAGCGGCAGCGCCGCGGCGTCCGCTGGGGCGAAGGCGAGTGTCATGGGCGCGATCCTCCTGCGATGGGCGGCGTCAGCCTAGCGGCGCGTCCGCCGCCCGCAAGGGGTTGCGGCGCGGCGCGGCATGACGAAGGATTGCGCGCGACGGAAAATTCCGCTCGAATTCGGTCGTCAAAGGGCGTATCGGCGGTGTCCGACCGCGCCCCGGGGAGGCCCAGCCGCACCATGAAGACCCGCGCCACGCCGCTGCCCGCCTATCTCGTCCAGCGCTATCACGGCTGGAAGGCGACCGGCTACGCCCAGAACCGCGCCTGGTACAAGCACCTCGCGCGCGAGGGCCAGCACCCCCGCGCCATGGTGATCTCCTGCTGCGACAGCCGGGTCCACGTCACCTCGATCTTCGGCGCGGACCAGGGAGAGTTCTTCATCCACCGCAACGTCGCCAACCTCGTGCCGCCCTACGAGCCGGGCGGCCATCATCACGGCACCTCGGCGGCGGTGGAATACGCCGTGAACGCGCTGCATGTCGCGCACCTGATCGTGCTCGGACACTCGAACTGCGGCGGGGTGCAGGGCTGCATCCAGATGTGCCGGGGTCATGCGCCCGAGCTGGAGGATGAGTCGAGCTTCGTGGGCCGCTGGATGGACATCCTTCGCCCCGGCTGGGAGCGCGTGAAGGACGAAACCGACCCCGAGGCGCAGGCCCGCGCGCTGGAAAAGGCAGCGGTGGTGATCTCGCTGGAGAACCTGATGAGCTTCCCGTTCGTGTCGGACGCCGTCGACGCGGGACAGCTCAGCGTCCACGGGCTCTGGACGGAGATCGGGGAGGGCGCGCTGGAATCCTACGATCCACACGCGGGCGGCTTCCGCCCGCTCTGACGGTCAGTTGAGGAACTCGCCCGCCGCGTCAGAGCCCGGCAGCGCGACCACGCAAGGGCGGCCCAGACGCGCCGAGAGCGCGCCAAGCGGCACACCCAGGAAGGAGGCGGTGCAGATCGCCCGCCCGCTCGCCGCGCCGATCACCGTGAGCCGGCCGCCCCGGATCGCGAGCTTCAGCCCCCGCGCCGCAAGTTCCGCACGCAGCGCCTGCCAGCTTTCGGCCTCTTCGAAAAGCGGGGCGAGGTGCGCGCGCAGAAGCGTCGCGGTCTCGCAATCCATCTCTGCGCCGTCATGGCGCCACCGGGTGAAGAGATCCTCTTCCGCGCGGTCGGCGGCGTCCTGCCTGCCGTCAAGATCCATGGGCGCCGGCCTCGTTTTCCTGCCTCGTGTCACGTCTGCCTCGCACCGCCGCGGGTTGTCGCTCCCGCTTACGGTAGGGGCAGAGTAGCGCGGCAATGAGGCCCAAAACAGGAAACTCGGCGGCGACGTGCCACGTCGCCGCCGCAAGGCCGCATTTCTGCAACGCGATCGGCGGCTTCAGCCTTTCTTCAGGCAGCGGCTGCCCAGCAATTCGGCGATCTGCACGGCGTTGAGCGCCGCGCCCTTCCGGAGATTGTCCGACACGACCCAGATGTTGAGCCCGTTGTCGATCGTCGGGTCCTGGCGGATCCGGCTGACGAAGGTGGCGAAATCGCCGACGCACTCGACCGGCGTGACGTAGCCGCCGTCCTCGCGCTTGTCGATCACCATGATCCCCGGCGACTGGCGCAGGATGTCGCGTGCCTCGTCCTCGTCGAGGTGCTCCTCGAACTCGAGGTTGATCGCCTCGGCGTGACCGACGAACACCGGCACCCGCACGCAGGTCGCCGTGACCTTGATCGCGGGGTCGACGATCTTCTTCGTCTCCGCCACCATCTTCCACTCTTCCTTGGTGGACCCGTCCTCCATGAAGACGTCGATATGCGGGATCACGTTGAAGGCGATCTGCTTCTGGAACTTCTTCGGCGCGATCTCGTCGGTCGGGTTGTAGACGGCCTTGGTCTGGTCCCAGAGCTCGTCCATCCCCTCCTTCCCGGCGCCCGAGACCGACTGGTAGGTCGAAACCACCACCCGCTTGATGCGCGCACGGTCGTGCAGGGGCTTCAGCGCCACCACCATCTGCGCGGTGGAACAGTTCGGGTTGGCGATGATGTTCTTCTTCGCGTAGCCGTCGATGGCGTCGGCGTTCGCCTCGGGCACGATGAGCGGGACGTCAGGGTCCATGCGGTAGAGCGACGAGTTGTCGATCACCACGCATCCGGCCTTGGCGGCCCGCGGCGCGTAGGTCTTCGTGGCGTCCGAGCCGATGGCGAAGAGCGCCATGTCCCAGCCCGTGAAATCGAACGTGTCGAGGTCCTGGGTCTTGAGCGTGCGGTCCCCGAAGCTCACCTCGGTGCCCAGCGAGCGGCGGCTCGCAAGCGCGGCGACCTCGTCGGCGGGAAACTCCCGCTCGGCGAGGATGTTGAGCATTTCGCGGCCCACGTTGCCCGTGGCCCCCACGACGGCGATCCTGTAGCCCATCCGGCTCTCCTTTCCCGGCCGGCGCCCGCATCGGGCGCCGCGCAATCGGCGGCGTGATACAGGAACGCCGCGCCGGGTGGAAGGGCCGGGGATGGCGCATGGGCGCGCGGGACGCTATACGGGCGGCCATGAGCCGCGCCGACCACGATGTTTTCATGTTGCTCGTCGAGGTGGGCCGAAAGCCCGGCGACGGGCTGCCCGACGCGGCGAGCGGCGCCGCGCTCGTCTGCTACGCGTCGGGCGTCGACGAGGCGGAGGCGGTGCGCGAGACGGTGGCGGTGCTGCGCCAGGCGGGCCTCGCGCCCCTCGATGTCACCGCCTACGGCACCGCCGCGGAACGCCGCGCCGCCGGTCATGACATCCCCGCCGAGGAAGAAGACCTCATGGCGCGCGCCCGCGACGAGAACGCCGTCATCGTCGCCCAGATGACGCCGCTTCACGACGGGGCGTCCGCGACGGAAGACTGAGCCGGAACCGGGCCGCGCGGGCATCGTCGCATTTGCCCTCGCCCGCGATCCGCGCTAGGCGCCCAGCGAGTTCGACCTGCCGCGGAGCGACGCACATGGCCACCGATCCAGCCCGCCTGACCGCCGACCTGGTCCGCTGCCCCTCCGTCACGCCCGAGGAGGGCGGGGCGCTCGCGCTGCTCGAGTCGCTGCTCTCCGGGGCCGGCTTCCGGTGCGTCCGGGTCGACCGGGGCGGCGTCGCCAATCTTTTCGCGCGCTGGGGCGAGAAGGGCGCGGCGCGGACCTTCGGCTTCAACGGGCATACCGACGTGGTGCCCGTGGGCGACGAGAGCGCCTGGTCGGTGCCGCCCTTCGGCGCGGAGGCGCGCGACGGCGTGCTTTACGGGCGCGGCGCGACCGACATGAAGTCGGGCGTGGCCGCCTTCGCCGCCGCCGCGGTGGATTTCGTGCTGGAGACCCCGCCCGAGGGCGGCGCGATCGTCCTCGCCATCACCGGCGACGAGGAGGGCGCCGCGGTGGACGGCACCGCCGCGCTTCTCGACTGGATGGCCGCCGAGGGAGAGGCGATGACGGTCTGCCTCGTCGGCGAGCCCACCAGCCGCGAGCGCCTCGGCGACACGGTGAAGATCGGACGGCGCGGATCGCTCAACGCCGTCTTCACGGTGACCGGCGTGCAGGGGCACGCGGCCTACCCCCATCGCGCGAAGAACCCGCTGCCGGCGATGGCGCGGCTGATGGACGGTCTGGCCTCGGCCGAGCTCGACAACGGGACGGAGCATTTCGACCCCTCCACCCTCGCCGTCGTGACCATCGACACCGGCAACCCCGCCACCAACGTGATCCCCGCCGCCTGCCGCGCCACGGTGAACGTCCGTTTCAACGACCGCCACACGGGCGAAAGCCTGTCCGCCTGGCTCCGGTCCGAGGCGGCGGCGGTGGCCGAGACCTTCGGCGTCGGGATCGAGGTGAAGGTGTCCGTCTCGGGCGAGGCGTTCCTGACGCCCCCGGGGCCGTTCTCCGATCTGGTCGCGCGCGCGGTCGAGGCGGAGACCGGCGTCACGCCAGAACTGTCCACCTCCGGGGGCACCTCGGACGCGCGCTTCGTCAAGGATCACTGCCCGGTGGTGGAGTTCGGCCTCGTGGGCAAGTCAATGCACCAGGTTGACGAGCATGTGCCGCTTCCCCACATCCACAGCCTGAAGGCGGTCTACGCGCGGATCCTCCGCGACTTCTTCGCCTGATCCTTTCACCGGGGCCGCATCGCCCGATGCGCCTTTTGCCAGACCACCGCGCCACCGCAGCCGCCCGGCGCCCGCGCCCCGCCCGGGGACGGCCAGGCCGCCATTTCGCGATGACGCCTTTCCCGCGACGTGATACGCCGAGCCCATGACCACACTTCCCTCCAAGGACGAGATCCTGCGCTGGATCGAGGAGCACCCGACGCTCAATTCCAAGCGCGACATAGCCAAGGCCTTCGGCCTCAAGGGCGCCGAACGGATCGACCTCAAGCGCCTGCTCAAGGAGCTCGAGGCCGAGGGTCATCTCGAGAAGCGCAAGAAGACCTACCGCGACCCCGAAAGCCTGCCGCCGGTGACGGTGCTGCAGGTTCTCGCGCCGGACGCCGACGGCGACCTGTTCGCCCGCCCGCTGGAATGGCACGGCGAGGGGGCGGAGCCGCGTGTCCTTTTCGTCCCGCGCGCGAGCGCTCCCGCCCTCGGCGAGGGCGACCGCATCCGGGCGCGCCTCACCCGCGGGAAGGGCGGAGAGCACAATTACGAAGCGCGCCTGATCCGCCGGATCGGATCGAACCCGCGCCGCGTTCTGGGCATCTTCCGCGCGCGGGCCGAGGGCGGGCGGATCCTTCCCATCGACAAGGGCGACGGCAAGGAGTGGACCGTGGCGCAGGGCGCCACGCTGGGCGCGAAGGACGGCGAACTCGTAGAGGCCGAACAGGCGGGTCCGGCGGGCCGCATGGGCCTGCCCCGCGCGCGCATCCTGGAACGGCTGGGCGACCCTTCCGCGCCCAGGGCCGTCTCGCTCATCGCGATCCACCAGCACGGCATCCCGCACGACTTCCCCGACGAGGTGGTGGAGGAAGCCGACCGGATGAAGCCCGCCGGGCTCTCCGGCCGCGAGGACCTGCGCGAGCTGCCGCTCGTCACCATCGATCCGTCCGACGCGCGCGACCACGACGACGCGGTCTGGGCCCATGCCGACGACGACCCGAAGAACGCGGGCGGGCACGTCATCTGGGTCGCTATCGCCGACGTGGCGCATTTCGTGCGGCCCGGTTCCACCCTCGACCGCGAGGCGAAGAAACGCGGCAACTCCAGCTACTTTCCCGACCGCGTGGTGCCGATGCTGCCCGACCGGCTGTCGGGCGATCTCTGCTCGCTGCACGAGGGCGTGCCGCGCCCGGTGATCGCGGTGCGCATGCAGATCGACACCGCCGGGCGCAAGATCTCGCACCGCTTCCAGCGCGGGCTGATGCGATCGGTGGCCTCGCTCACCTACGAGCAGGTCCAGGCCGCCGAGGACGGCGCGCCGGACGACAGGACCGGGCCGCTGGTGGACGAGGTCGTTCACCCCCTCTTCGCGGCCTACCGCGCGCTCGTCCGGGCGCGCGAGGCGCGTCAGCCCCTCGACCTCGACCTGCCCGAGCGCAAGGTGGAACTGTCCGAGGAGGGCAAGGTCGTCTCGGTGAACTTCCGCGACCGGCTGGACGCGCACCGCCTCATCGAGGAGTTCATGGTGCTGGCCAACGTGGCCGCCGCCGAGACGCTGATCGCGCGCAAGTCGCCGCTGCTCTTCCGCGTGCACGAGGAGCCCTCGCCGGAGAAGCTCGAAAGCCTGCGCGACACCGCCGAGGCCGCGGGCTTCACGCTGGCCAAGGGCCAGGTGCTGAAGACCGAGCACCTCAACCGCCTGCTCGACCAGGCGGCGGGAAGCGACGAGGCCGAGCTCATCAATCTTTCCACCCTGCGGTCGATGACGCAGGCCTATTACTCGCCCGCGAATTTCGGGCATTTCGGGCTGGCGCTGCAATCCTACGCGCATTTCACCTCGCCGATCCGCCGCTACGCCGACCTCGTGGTGCATCGCGCGCTCATCACCGCCCATGGCTGGGGCGACGACGGGCTGTCGCGGGAAGAGATCGACCGGCTGGAGCAGACCGCGACGCACATCTCCGAGACCGAGCGGCGCTCGATGATGGCCGAGCGCGACACCAACGACCGCTACCTCGCCGCCTACCTGTCGGACCGGGTGGGCGCGGAGTTCACCGGTCGCATCAGCGGCATCGCGCGTTTCGGCGTCTTCGTGAAGCTCGACGAGACCGGCGCCGACGGGCTCGTGCCGATGCGCGCGCTGGGGCACGAGTATTTCCACTTCGACCGCGACAGCGGCACGCTCATGGGCGCGGACAGCGGCACGAAGATCTCGGTGGGCCAGAGGGTCACCGTCCGCCTGACGGAGGCCGCGCCGGTGACCGGCGGGCTCGCGCTCGAACTGGTCGAGCTCGAGGACCGGAAGATGCCGCGCCCCTCGGCGCCGCGGGGCAAGCCGCCGAAGCGCAAGGCCCAGCGCGCCCGGCACAAGGACGCCAAGACCAAGCGCAAGGTCACGCGGAAGGCGCGCCGCTAGGCAAGCGCCCGCCGCTCGCCGGCGGCCCGGCGACGGGCCGCTTTCGGAACCGGCGGGTTCGCGCTATTGTCGGGGAAAACATAGCGAGCCGAGCAGCCCATGACCCGTCTCCGTTCCGCCGGCCTTCTTGCGGCCGCGACACTGCTTCCCGTTCCAGCAGGCGCGGGCCCCGACGCGTCGCCCCGCCCCGAGGCACGCGCCGCCGCCGCGCTCACCACGGAGCTTCGGCCCGCGATAGCCGTGTTCCTGCCGGGCACGTCGCTGCGGCCGCGCCACCGGCCTGCCGACCTCGTGACCGTCGCGACGGAGAACAGGATGCCCGTGCCCGCCGCCAAGGACGCCGCCTTCCGCGACTGGATCGGCGGGTTCCGAGCCCGCGCCCGGGCCCAGGGGATCCGCGACGATGTGTTCGACGCGGCCTTCCGCGGCGTGCGCTACGACGCCGCGATCATCGAGCGTGACCGCAACCAGTCGGAGTTCACCAAGACGATCTGGGACTACCTCGACAGCGCCGTCTCCGAGACGCGCATCCGCAACGGGCGCGCCGCGCTCGAGCGCCACGGCGCCACGCTGGCGCGCATCGAGGCGCGCTACGGCGTCGAGAAGGAGGTCGTCGCCGCGATCTGGGGGTTGGAATCGGCTTACGGCACATTCCGGGGCGAAACCGACGTGATCGAAGCGATGGCGACGCTGGCCTTCGACGGCCGCCGCGGCGCCTTCTTCGAGGAGCAGCTCGTGGCCGCGCTGAAGATCCTGCAAAGCGGCGACACCACCGCGCGCAACATGCGGGGCAGCTGGGCCGGGGCGATGGGCCACACCCAGTTCATGCCCACCTCCTACCTCGCCCATGCGGAGGATTTCGACGGCGACGGCCGGCGCGAGATCTGGGGCGAGGATCCGACCGACGCGCTCGCCTCGACCGCCGCCTACCTGAAGCATTTCGGCTGGGTGAAGGGCATGCCATGGGGCGTCGAGGTGCAGCTCCCGCAAGGCTTCGACTACCGCCTCGCGGATCGCGAGATCCTGAAGATGCCGTCTGACTGGGCAAGGCGCGGCGTGGTCGGCATGGACGGCCGCCCGGTGCGGGATTTCGGCGCGGCCTCGGTGCTGCTGCCGGCAGGATCGAAGGGCGCGGCGTTCCTGATCTTCAAGAATTTCGAGGTGCTGGAGCGCTACAACACCGCCGACGCCTACGTGATCGGCGTGGGCCATCTTTCCGACCGGCTGCGGGGCGGGCCGCCGTTCCGGGGCGGCTGGCCGCGCGGCGACCGGGCGCTCACCTACGACGAGCGCAAGGAGATGCAGCGCCGGCTGACCAGGGCGGGGTTCGACACGCAAGGCATCGACGGCCGCATCGGGCCGCTGACGATCGCCGCGGTGCGCGCCTTCCAGCAGTCCCGCGGCATCGTGCCCGACGGCTACGCCTCGCTCGCGCTGCTCGAGCGGCTGAGATGAGCCGCCAATGACCCAGGCGCAACACCCGTATCCGGGACTTGGCCTCGCGAACAGACTGATCGGCGGCACGGCGAACCGCCTGACGCCATTCTACCGACGCCACCCCTATCGCGGCGGCCTTTGGTGGAGCGAGGTCGACATGCGCGTCGCGGTCTGTCCGCAGACCGGCTTCCTCTACAATCGTCTTCCGAAGAACGCCAACAGCACTGTCACGAGCCTTCTTGCGAACCGCATCTTCGGCCCGGACGACACGGTCTCGCCGAAGCATCGTTTCGTGAGGCCCTCCCGGCTTTCGGCGGCGCAGGTGCGCGCGGTCGAGACCGAATATTTCAAGTTCGTCATCTTGCGCGACCCCTACACGCGTACGCTTTCGGCGTTTCTCGACAAGGTCATGAAACCGCGCACGCAGCGACGCGGTCCGTGGCGGTGGTTCGCGCGGCACGGCATCGAAACGCCGAGCTTCGAGGACTTCTGCAAGTATCTCGACGATGGCGGGCTGCATGCGGACAATCACTGGGCGCCGCAGGTCGATGGGCTGGTATTGCCGCTGGATCGCTTCGACATGGTTGCGCGTCTGGAGGCGCTGCAAGCCGATCTCGACACGATTCACCGCAGGCTGTTCGGCGCGCCGCTCGGCGAATTGCAGCGCAAGGGCCCCAAAAGCAGCGGCGCCGAAGGAGAGATCGCCCGGCACTACACCCCGCATGCGGCGGAGATCGTGTCGCGGCTCTTTGCGCGTGATTTCTCGGAACTGGGCTACCCCGTGCGGGACGTCACGGCCTGACAGGGCAAGAGCGCAAGGCGCGCGCGACCTTGTGGAAAGCCCGGGCGACTGCCACAGTGCGCCGCGAACGAAGGGGGCACGTCATGGGCAACGCAGCCGAAACGCCGGCGCAGGCGGCGCAGCGGGCCTCGCGATCAGAACCGGCCCGCAATCCCGGCGGGCGGCTGGACTTGCGGTGGCTCGAAACCGTCTCGATGGACGGGGCGGCGCTGGAACGCGAGGCCGCAGCCAGACCCGACCTGCCCGATGCAGAGCGCACGGCGTGGCTGGCGCGCGCCCTCGGCATGATCGACCTCACCACCCTTTCGGGCGACGACACGCCGGAGCGCGTGCGGACGCTGGCCGCGACCGCGCGCGCGCCGCTGCCGGAGGATCTCGCGCGTCGGATCGGGCAGGAGGAGCGAACGGTCGCGGCGGTCTGCGTCTACCATGCGATGATCCCGGCGGCGCGCGAGGGTCTCGCCGGAACGGACATTCCCGTGGCCGCCGTCTCGGCGGGTTTCCCGCACGGTCTCTCGCCCCTGCGCGCGCGGATCGTGGAGATCGAGGAGAGCGTGCGCGCCGGCGCGGCGGAGATCGACGTGGTGATCCCCCGCCACCTCGCGCTCGCCGGGGACTGGCGGACGCTGCACGACGAGCTCGCCGCCTTCCGGGACGCCTGCGGGCCGGCGCATCTCAAGGTGATCCTCTCCCCCGGGGAACTCGGCGACGCGACGACGATCGCGCGCGCGGCGCTGGTGGCGATGATGGCGAGCGCGGATTTCGTCAAGACCTCGACGGGCAAGGAGGCGGTCAACGCCACCCTGCCCGCCGGGCTGGCCATGATGCGCGCGATCCGGGATTACCGCGACCGGACGGGCCATGAGGTGGGTTTCAAACCCGCGGGCGGCATCTCGAAGGCGGAGGATGCGCTCGCCTGGCTCGCGCTCCTGCGCCGGGAACTGGGCGAGGCGTGGCTCACCCCCGCGCGCTTCCGCTTCGGCGCGTCCTCGCTTCTGGCCGACATCGCGCGCGCGCTCGAAGAGGCCGCGCCGGCCTGAGCCTCACGTCCAGTCCAGCACCACCTTGCCGCTCCGGCCCGAGAGCATGGCGGCGAAGCCTTCCTCGAAGCGGTCCACGGGGAAGCGGTGGGTGATGACGCCGCGCACGTCGAGCCCGTTCTCGAGCATGGCGATCATCTTGTACCAGGTCTCGAAGATCTCGCGGCCGTAGACGCCCTTGATGGTGATCGCCTTGAAGACGATGCGGCTCCAGTCGACGGGCGACTTGCCGGGCGGGATGCCCAGAAGCGCGATGCGCCCGCCCATCACCAGCGCCTCCACCATCTGGTCGAGCGCCGCCTGGCTGCCCGACATCTCGAGCCCGACGTCGAAGCCCTCCTTCATGCCGAGCCGCGCCTCCACCGCGGCAAGCTCCTCCTCGGCGACGTTCACCGTCACAACGTCGGCGACCCTTGCAGCAAGCGCGAGCCGGTCGGGGTTGATGTCGGTGATCACGACGTGGCGCGCGCCCACATGCCGCGCCACCGCAGCCGCCATGATCCCGATCGGGCCCGCCCCCGTCACGAGCACGTCCTCGCCCACGAGATCGAAGGAGAGCGCGGTGTGCACCGCGTTGCCCAGGGGATCGAGGATCGCGCCGATCTCGTCGTCGATCTCGTCGGGCAGCGGCACCACGTTGAAGGCGGGCAGACGGAGATACTCGGCGAAGGCGCCGGGCTCGTTCACCCCGACCCCGCGCGTCTCGGGGTCGAGGTGGAACTTCCCCGAGCGGCTCTGGCGCGAGTGCCGCCCGATCAGGTGCCCCTCGCCCGAACAGCGCTGGCCGATCGCCAGGTCCTCGACGTTCCGGCCCATCTCCACGATCTCGCCCGCGAACTCGTGACCGGTGACGAGCGGCACCGGCACGGTGCGCCGCGCCCAGTCGTCCCAGTTCCAGATATGGATGTCGGTGCCGCAGATGCCCGTCTTCCTGACCCGGATCAGCACGTCGTCGGGGCCGATCTCGGGGACGGGCTCCCGGCGCATCCAGAGCCCCTCGCGGGGCTCGGCCTTCACCAGCGCCTTCATGTCGTTCAGCATCAGATCACTCCCTCGGCCTTGCCCGCGCGCTCGAAGGCGGCGAGCGCGCGGTCGAGTTCCTCCCGCGTGAGCGCCGCGTTCATCTGCGTGCGGATGCGCGCCGCGCCCCGCGGCACGACGGGGAAGAAGAAGCCCGAGACATAGACCCCCTCCTCGAATAGCCGCGCGGCCATGGCCTGCGCCGCGCGCGCCTCGCCCAGCATCACCGGCACGATCGGATGCTCGCCCGGCAGAAGGTCGAAGCCCAGCCGCTCGAGCCCCGCCCGCCAGTAGGCGGCGTTCTCGAAGAGCCGCGCGCGCAGCTGCTCGCCCTCCTCCACGATGTCGATGGCCGCGATGCCCGCCGCGCAGACCGCAGGCGGCAGCGCGTTGGAGAAGAGATAGGGCCGCGCGCGCTGGCGAAGCAGGTCGATCACGGGCTGCGGCCCGGCCACGTAGCCGCCGATCGCGCCGCCCAGCGCCTTGCCGAGCGTGCCGGTCAGGATATCGACCTGCACGCCCGCATGCGCCGGCGTGCCGGCGCCGCGCGCCCCCATGAAGCCGGTGGCGTGGCAGTCGTCCACCATGACCATCGCGCCGTAACGCTCCGCCAACCGGGTGATCCCGGGCAGATCGGCGAGATAGCCATCCATCGAGAAGACGCCGTCGGTCGCGATCAGGATGTCGCGCGCGCCCGCCGCGCGCGCCTCGGCGAGCTTCGCCTCGAGATCGGCCATGTCGGAATTGGCGTAGCGGTAGCGCCGCGCCTTGCAGAGCCGGATACCGTCGATGATCGAGGCGTGGTTGAGCGCGTCCGAGATCACCGCGTCCTCGGGCCCGAGCAGCGGTTCGAAAAGCCCGCCATTGGCGTCGAAACAGGCCGCGAAGAGAATTGCGTCGTCCATGTCGAGGAAGGCCGCGAGACGCCGCTCCAGATCCCGGTGCAGATCCTGCGTGCCGCAGATGAAGCGCACGCTCGCCATGCCCCATCCGTGATCGTCCATCGCGGCCTTGGCCGCGTCGATCAGCCGGGGATCGTCGGCAAGCCCGAGGTAGTTGTTGGCGCAAAGGTTGATGACCTCGCGCCCGGCCACGGTGACCTCCGCGGCCTGCGGCGAGGTGATCTCGCGCTCGCGCTTGATCAGGCCCTCGGCCTCCAGCGCCGAAAGCTCGTCCCGGATCCGCGTCAGAAAGCTGTCTTGCATCGCCGTTCTCCCTTTCCCGTCCGTCTGCGGCCCGCGCACCGCGAAGTCAACGCGGGCTCAGGGTGACGCGGCCCGCGCGCGCGGCTAGTCTGCTCCCGACACTCGGGCGGAGATTCTCACCATGGACGATATCGTGATCCTCGGCGGCGCGCGCACCGCCATCGGCACTTTCGGCGGCAGCCTCGCCGGCACGCCGCCCATCGCGCTCGGGGCGGCGGCCGCGCGCGCCGCGCTGGAGCGCGCGGGCGTGGAGGGCGGCCAGGTCGGCCATGTCGCCTTCGGGCATGTCATCAACACCGAGCCGCGCGACATGTATCTTTCACGCGTCGCGGGGATGGAGGCGGGCATCCCCGAGACGACGCCGGCGATGAACGTGAACCGTCTTTGCGGATCGGGCGCCCAGGCGATCGTGTCGGTGATCCAGTCGCTGGCCATGGGCGACGCGGAATTCGGCCTCGCCGGCGGCGCCGAGAACATGAGCCGCTCGCCCTTCATCGTGCCCGACCAGCGCTGGGGCGCGAAGATGGGCGACGTCCGCACCCTCGACATGATGCTGGGCGCGCTCAACTGCCCCTTCGGCACCGGCCACATGGGCGTGACGGCCGAGAACGTCTCGGAAGAGCACCAGGTGAGCCGCGAGGCGCAGGACGCCTTCGCCCTTGAAAGCCAGCGCCGCGCCACGCGGGCGATCGAGGAGGGCCGCTTCGACGAACAGATCGTGCCCGTCGAGGTCCGGGTGAAGCGCGACACGGTCGCTTTCGACACCGACGAACACGTGAAGCGCGACGCGCCCTCCGAGGGGCTGGCGGCGCTGCGTCCGGTGTTCCGCAAGGACGGCTCCGTGACGGCGGGCAACGCGAGCGGGATCAACGACGGCGCGGCCGCGATCGTCCTCGCCCGCGCCGAGGCGGCGGAGGCCGCGGGCCTGAAGCCGCGCGCCCGCGTGCTGGGCTACGCCCATGCCGGGGTGCGCCCCGAGGTGATGGGGATCGGCCCGGTCCCGGCGGTGAAGCGCCTGCTCGAACGCACCGGCCTCTCGGTCGGGGATTTCGACGTTATCGAGTCGAACGAGGCCTTCGCCGCGCAGGCGCTCGCCGTGAACGCGGGGCTGGGCCTCGATCCGGAGAAGGTGAATCCGAACGGCGGGGCCATCGCCCTCGGCCACCCGGTGGGCGCCACCGGCGCGATCCTGACCGTGAAGGCGCTTTACGAGCTCGAACGGTGCGGCGGCCGGCGCGCGCTCGTCACCATGTGCATCGGCGGCGGCCAGGGCATTGCGCTCGCCATCGAACGGGGCTGACGCGCGGCGGGATGGCCGCCCCGGTCAGAGCAACCCCTCGGCGCGGAAGCTCACCTCGCGCGCGCGGCCGATCACCAGGTGGTCGTGCAGGGTGATCGACAACGCCTCGGCCGCGGCGCGGATACGCTCCGTCATTGCGATGTCGGCCTGCGAGGGCGTCGGATCGCCCGAAGGGTGGTTGTGCACCAGGATCATGGCAGAGGCGTTGAGTTCGAGCGCCCGCTTGACCACTTCACGGGGATAGACGGGCACGTGGTCGACGGTGCCGCGGCCCTGCGCCTCGTCGGCCACGAGCACGTTCTTGCGGTCGAGGTAGAGCACGCGGAACTCTTCGGTCGCGCGATGGGCCATGGTGGTGCGGCAGTAATCCAGCAGCGCCTCCCAGCTGGAGATCGCGGGCCGACCGATCACGCGCGCCCGCGCCAGCCGGTGCGCCGCGGCCTCCACCACCTTGAGCTCGCAGATGACGGCCGGCCCGACCCCGGGCGTTTCCGCCAGGCGATCGCGGGGTGCAGAGACCACCCCGTTGAAATCCCCGAAGCGTTCGATGAGTGCGCGCGCCAGCGGCTTCACGTCCTGCCGCGGGATCGCGCGAAAGAGGACGAGTTCCAGCAACTCGTAATCCGGCATGGGATCGGCGCCGCCGGCGAGGAAGCGGTCGCGCAGCCGGCTGCGGTGGTCGCGAAGATACGACGGGGGCCGGGCGCCGGCGTTGACGGCTCGCGTGTCCGCACCCGCCTCGTCGGCGTCGAAAAGGGGCAGCGGCCCCTCGCCAAAGGCGGAACGCGAACGCATGGCCCGACCTTTGCCGCAGACCGGTGAACGAAGCGTTAACACCGGGCCGGCGCGCGCCCTCGTGCGGTCCCGGACCTGCCGGCTATGCCGGCTGTCCGGGACCGCTCACTGAAGCCGTCGCGCCGAAGGCGCGTCCGTTGGATCAGGACCGGCGGGAGGGGCCCGCGTGGCGGCGGGGCGGAGGAGTGCCGCGGTCGCTTGCCCATGCGCCCTCCCTCCGGGCTGGCGCTTCGCGCGTTCGGGCCTGAAAACGCTCCGCCGGAGCGTTTTCCGGGCGGCCCTCCCTTCGGGACCGGCGCTTCGCGCGTTCGGGCCTGAAAACGCTCCGCCGGAGCGCTTTCCGGGCGGCCCTCCCTTCGGGACCGGCGCTTCGCGCGTTCGGGCCTGCAAACGCTCCGCCGGAGCGTTTTCCGGGCGGCCCTCACCCCTTCATGCTGTCCCAGAAACTCTTCACCGAGGAAAAGAAGCTCTTGCTTTCGGGATTGTTGTCTTCCGAAAGCGCCTCGAACTCGCGCAGGAGTTCCTTTTGCCGCCCGGTCAGGTTGACCGGCGTTTCCACGGCAAGTTCGATGAACATGTCGCCATGCGTGCCTCCGCGAAGGGCCGGCATGCCCTTTCCGCGCAACCGCATCTGGCGGCCGGACTGGCTTCCGGCGGGGATCTTCACGCGGCTTCGACCGCCGTCGATGGTGGGAACCTCGATGTCGCCGCCAAGCGCGGCGGCCGGCATCGACACCGGCACCCGGCAGTGCAGGTCCGCGCCCTCGCGCTCGAAAAGCTTGTGCGGCTGCACCTCGATGAAGATATAGAGATCGCCCGGCGGCCCGCCGCGCATCCCGGCCTCGCCCTCGCCGGCGAGGCGGATCCGCGTGCCGGTCTCGACGCCCGCGGGAATGTTCACAGAGAGCGCGCGCTCCTTTTCGACACGTCCCGCGCCGCCGCAGACATTGCAGGGATTCTTGATGATCTGCCCGAGGCCCGAGCAGGTGGGACAGGTCCGTTCCACGGTGAAGAAACCCTGCTGCGCGCGCACCTTGCCCATGCCCGAACAGGTCGGGCACGTCGTGGGTTCCGCGCCGCCCTCGGCGCCGGTGCCCTCGCACGCGCCGCATTGCACCGAACCCGGGACGGTGATGGTCTTCTGCATCCCGGTATCGGCGTCCTCGAGCGTCACGCGCAGGTTGTATCGCAGAGCTGCACCGCGCGCGGCGCGGTTCCGGCGGCCGCCGCGCCCGCCCATGAAATCACCGAAGAGGTCGTCGAAGACGTCCGAGAACGCGGAGGCGAAATCGCCGCCGCCCGGACCGTATCCGCCCGGGCGCGCGCCGCCGCCGCCCATGCCCTGCTCGAAGGCGGCATGGCCGAAGCGGTCGTAGGCGGCCTTCTTCTCGGCGTCGCGAAGCACCTCGTAGGCTTCGTTCGCCTCCTTGAAGTCGGCCTCGGCCGTCGGGTTGTCCTGGTTCCGGTCGGGATGCAGCTCCTTCGCCTTGCGGCGGTAGGCCTTCTTGATTTCCTCGGCCGACGCTCCGCGCGTCACACCGAGCACGTCGTAGTAATCGCGTTTTGCCATCGGCAAATCTCCCTCGCCCGAAACCGCGAAGGGCCGGCCCGGTATCCGGACCGGCCCCAGCGCGTTTCGTCAGGAGCGGGCGTCGTCAGGCCCGCTTGTCATCATCGAGATCCTCGAAATCCGCGTCGACGATATCGTCGTCCCCGCTGCCGGAGGCGTCCGTGGAGTCCGACCCGTCGGAGCCACCCTCCGAAGCGGCTTCTTCCTGGCTCGACTTGTAGATCGCCTCGCCGAGTTTCATCGCGGCCTCGGTGACGTTCTGGATGCCGGCGCGGATCTTCTCGGCGGTGGTGTCGTCCTTCTCGAGCTCTTCCTTGAGCGCCGAAACGGCCAGTTCGATCGCCTCCACGGTCGAGGGATCGACCTTGTCGCCGTGATCCTCGAGCGATTTCTCGGTGGAGTGCACGAGGCTCTCGGCCTGGTTCTTCGCCTCCACGAGTTCGCGGCGCTGCTTGTCCGCTTCCGCGTTCTCCTCGGCGTCCTTCACCATCTTCTCGATATCGGCATCCGACAGGCCGCCCGACGCCTGGATGGTGATCTTCTGCTCCTTGCCGGTGCCCTTGTCCTTGGCCGAGACGTTGACGATGCCGTTGGCGTCGATGTCGAAGGTGACCTCGATCTGCGGCATGCCGCGCGGCGCCGGGGGAATGTCCTCGAGGTTGAACTGGCCGAGCATCTTGTTGTCGGCCGCCATCTCGCGCTCGCCCTGGAAGACCCGGATCGTCACGGCGCCCTGGTTGTCCTCGGCGGTGGAGAAGACCTGGCTCTTCTTCGTCGGAATGGTCGTGTTGCGGTCGATGAGCCGCGTGAACACGCCGCCCAGCGTCTCGATCCCGAGCGACAGCGGCGTCACGTCGAGCAGCACCACGTCCTTCACGTCGCCCTGCAGCACGCCGGCCTGGATCGCCGCGCCCAGCGCCACGACCTCATCGGGGTTCACGCCCTTGTGCGGCTCCTTGCCGAAGAACTTGGTCACCTCCTCGAGCACCTTGGGCATCCGCGTCTGGCCGCCCACGAGCACGATCTCGTCGATGTCGGACTTCGACAGGCCCGCGTCCTTGAGCGCCGCCTCGCACGGTTTCAGCGAGCCCTTGATGAGATCGCCCACCAGGCTTTCGAGCTTCGCGCGGGTGAGTTTCATCACCATGTGCAGCGGCTGGCCGGTGCCCTTGTCCATGGAGATGAAGGGCTGGTTGATCTCGGTCTGCGTCGAGGACGACAGCTCGATCTTGGCCTTCTCGGCGGCTTCCTTGAGGCGCTGAAGCGCCATCTTGTCCTGCGTCAGGTCGACGCCGTGCTCCTTCTTGAACTCGTCGGCGAGGTAATTGACGACCCGCATGTCAAAGTCTTCGCCGCCGAGGAAGGTGTCCCCGTTGGTGGATTTCACCTCGAAGAGCCCGTCGTCGATCTCGAGGATCGTCACGTCGAAGGTGCCGCCGCCGAGGTCGTAGACCGCGATCGTCTTGCTGTCCTTCTTGTCGAGGCCGTAGGCCAGCGCGGCCGCCGTGGGCTCGTTGATGATGCGCAGCACCTCGAGGCCCGCGATCTTGCCCGCGTCCTTGGTGGCCTGGCGCTGGGCGTCGTTGAAGTAGGCGGGCACGGTGATGACGGCTTGCGTCACCTCGTCGCCGAGGTAGCTCTCGGCGGTTTCCTTCATCTTCTGCAGGATGAAGGCGGAAATCTGGCTGGGAGAGTACGTGTCACCCTTGACCTCGACCCAGGCATCGCCGTTGCCGCCGTCCACGACGCTGTAGGGGAGGTTCTTGAGGTCCCGGGAGAGATCCGGGTCGTCGAGGCGCCGGCCGACAAGGCGCTTGACGCCGAAGATCGTGTTTTCGGGGTTGGTGACGGCCTGCCGCTTCGCCGGCTGGCCGACGAGACGTTCGTCGTCGGTGAAGGCCACGATGGAGGGGGTGGTGCGCGCGCCCTCCGAATTCTCGATCACTCGGGGTTGCGAGCCATCCATGATGGCGACACAGCTGTTCGTGGTCCCGAGGTCGATCCCGATCACTTTGGCCATGGTTTGATCCCTCTTCTGTTCAAGGCGATATCCCGAAGCGGCGGACCCGTTCCGGCATCCCTGCTCCGCATTTCACGTGCCGGGCCAGTGCCCGCCACGCATCTGGCGGGTATATAGGGAGGGGTCCGGGGGCCTGCAAGCAAGCCTTTGGACCCGATGGGAACAATTGCCGCGAGCCGCGAAGGGGAGGTGCCCGCGATGGTCGAGACGGTGGTCCTGAACGGCGTCCGCGTGCTGCGCGGCTGGCTCGACGCGCCCGCGCAGGCGCGGCTCGTTGACAGGTTGCGCGCGCTGGCGCGGGTCGCGCCCTTCGTGACCCAGGTGACGCCCGGCGGGCGCCCCATGTCCGTCCGCATGACCGCGGCGGGCCGCCTCGGCTGGGTGTCGGACAGGTCGGGCTACCAGTACGCCGCGCGCCATCCCTCGGGCGCGGCCTGGCCGCCGATCCCCGCGCAGGTGATGGAGATCTGGAACGAGGTCACGGGCCTCGCGCGCGCACCCGATTGCTGCCTCGTCAACTGGTACGGGGAAGGCGCGCGAATGGGGCTGCACCAGGACCGCGACGAGGCGGATTTCTCCTGGCCCGTCCTGTCGGTCTCGCTGGGGGACGAGGCGCTCTTCCGGGTGGGCGGCGTGGACGCGCCGCGCCCCTCGCGGTCGCTCTGGCTGCGATCGGGGGACGTCGCGCTTCTGGAGGGGCCTGCGCGGCTGGCATGGCACGGGGTGGACCGGATCCGCTTCGGCTCTTCGTCGCTGCTGCCCGGCGGCGGGCGGATCAACCTGACGCTTAGGGTGGTAGAGTGACGGCTCAGCGCGCGAGGGTGCAGCAGCCCGCGTATTGCCGCAGCGCCCCGCCGTCCTGCACGAGCAGGTCGGCGGAAAGCCCGAACAACCGGTCCGACATCCCGTCGCTGCACCGCGCGCGCCGCACCGTTCCGTGGATCGCCTGCCCGCCGCCCGCGCCCCAGCCGACGAAGCCGTAGGCGTCCGGGCGACCGGCCGCGCGCGTGCGTTCGGAAAGCGAGGCGGTCACCGCGCGCGGCACGCCCGGCCCCTCGAGGCGCAGCCCGTCCTCGGCGACCGACAGGCTCCAGAACGGTTCGGTGCCGAAGCAACGCATGGGAACCGGCAGGGCGTTGCCTCCCTGCCGCGGCTGCCGGGCGAGAAAGCGCATCGACACCCAGCCCGCCTGTTCGCCGGCATTGACCCGCCCCCAGCCCGCGGCGGAGTCGATCGCGGTGACCTCGACGCCCTGCGCGCCGGGCGCAAGCGCACCGATGCGCGCCGCGTCCGCCGACGGCGCGGCGCGGACGTTCAGCACGTCGTCCGGTGCCACGCCCCGCACGTCGTAGAGCGCGGGCAAGGGCCCATCCTGCGCGGCCGCCGGCGCGGCGGCGGCGAGGGCCAGCGCGAACGCGGCGAGGACGCTCAAGAGGGCACGGGGCATGTCAGTCTCCTTTGCCTTTCGGCCGCATGGCCTCAGCGGCGCGCGTACCAGCTTGGCGAGGCGTGCTTGCGGGTGACGAATTCGCCCATCAGGCCGATCAGAAGCAGCACGATCCCGACGGTGAGAGGATACTCGATCGAACTGTTGCGTGGGAAGTAGTTGATGAAGGCGAAGCCGCGCGCCTGGTCGATGGCGTGAAAGAGCGGATTCCAGTCGAACAGCATCAGCATGTGCGGCGGCAGCGCGTTAGCCACGAACATCTTGCCCGAGGCGATCATGTTGGCGCGTTGATAGACGCTCGTCATCAGGGTGACGACGCCGGGCATCCAGGGCTTCAGCGCCAGCAGCACGAGCCCTACCGCCGCCCCGGTGAACCACGCCAGCAGCACCATGGCGAGGCACCCGATCGGGTCGTGGATTTCGACCGGCGTGAAACCCACATGGTAGACGAACAGGATCAGGAACATCGACAGCAACTGGATGTAGAGCATCCCCACGGCCGCCGAGAGGATCGAGATGGCGGTGTTCATCGGCCCGTGCAGCATCATCGGCGAGGCCGGCCCCTCGGAGGCGACGACGGCGCCCACCGTCTTGATGTGCGTCATGAACAGGAAGACGCCCGTCATGATGTAGATGAGGAAATCGCCCCGGATCTTGAGCCCACGCAGGCCGAGGAAGGTGAACATGAAGTAGAAGGCGAGCACGAAGATCGCCGTCTGCATCACGTTGATGAGGATCGACATGATCGGGCTGCCATGCGTCTTGCGGACGCTGCGCACGACGCCGTGATACACCCGTTCCGCCGTCGAGACGGCCGAGCCGATCGTGTTTCGCGGGGGGGTCTGCTGGAACATGGGTCTCTGCTCTCCGACCCGACGATCGCCCGGACGACTTGCGGTTCCGTTACCACACGATCATAAGGGCGGCGGCCCCGATTGGCAATCTCGCGCATGCCGCGCGCGGGCGACGCGAGCCGAGGAGACGGCGGATGGATCACGATGTGCTGACCGAAACGGTCCGCCGGCTGGCCCTCGAGGCCGGTGCGGAGATCATGCGCCACTACCGGTCCGGGGATCTTCAGGCGCGCGCGAAGAGCGACGAAAGCCCCGTGACCGCCGCCGACGAGGCCGCCGACCGGATCATTTCCGACGGCCTGCGCGCGGCGTTCCCGGACATGCCGCTCGTCACGGAGGAGCAGGCCGAAAGCCACGCGCAGGACGCCTTCACCTTCCTTGTCGTGGATCCGCTCGACGGCACGCGCGAGTTCATCCGGCGCCGCGGCGACTTCACCGTGAACATCGCCTATGTCGAGGAGGGGCTGCCGGTGCGCGGGGTCGTCTACGCCCCGGCCAGGGGCCGCCTCTTCTACCCCACGGCCACGGGCCGGGCGGTGGAAGAGACCGGAGAGATGGACCCCGCCCACCCCGGCGAGACGCGGGAGCTTCACGTCGCGGAGCCCGACAATTCGGCGCTCAGGGTCGTGGCCTCGAAGTCGCACCGCGACGAGGAAACCGACGCCTACATCGCGCGCTACGAGGTGAAGGAGCTGGTCAGCGCGGGCTCGTCGCTGAAGGTCTGCCTGCTGGCCGCGGGAGAGGCCGACCTTTACCCGCGCCTGGGGCGCACCATGGAATGGGACACCGCCGCGGGCCACGCCGTGCTCAACGGGGCGGGGGGGCGCGTGGTGCGGTTCGACGACCACACGCCGCTCGCCTACGGCAAGGCCGGTTTCGCCAATCCCTATTTCATCGCCTACGCGCCGGGCGTTTCGCTGATGTCGGGCTGATCCCGCGCCGGGGCCTCGGGAATTCCACAAATCCGACATGCATCGCCCCCGGAACTTCGCTAGGCTCCGGCCATGGTGAGCCGCCCGGAGGGGCGGACATGCGTGAATTCGTCGATCAGGAGCAGGGCATGCGGAACAAGGTAACGAAGGCGATCTTCCCGGTTGCGGGGCTGGGCACACGCTTCCTGCCGGCCACGAAATCGGTACCGAAGGAGATCATGACGCTCGTGGACCGGCCCCTCATCCAGTACGCGATCGACGAGGCGCGCGCCGCGGGGATCAAGGAATTCATCTTCGTCACCTCGCGCGGCAAGAGCGCGCTGGAGGACTATTTCGACCATGCGCCCGAGCTCGAGACCGCGCTGCGCAAGGCAGGCAAGACCGAGCTTCTGCAGATCCTCAAGAACACCAACATGGAATCGGGCGCGATCGCCTATATCCGCCAGCACAAGGCGCTGGGTCTCGGCCATGCCGTCTGGTGCGCGCGGCGTCTCATCGGGGACGAGCCCTTCGCGGTGATCCTCCCCGACGACGTGATCGCCGCGGAGCAGCCCTGCCTTCAGCAGATGACCGAAGCCTACGAGGAGACGGGCGGCGCCATGGTCGCCGCGATGGACGTGCCCCGGGAACGCATCGGCTCCTACGGGGTGCTCGACCTCGAGGACGACAAGGGAGAGCTCGTGAAGGTGCGCGGCATGGTGGAAAAGCCCACACCGGACCAGGCGCCCTCGAACCTCGCGGTGATCGGCCGCTACATCCTCACCCCCGACGTGCTGAAGAACCTGAACCGCATGAAACAGGGCTCGGGCAACGAGATCCAGCTGACCGACGCCATCGCCGACGAGATCGCGCAGGGCCGCGACGTCTATGGCTACCGCTTCCGCGGCCAGCGCTTCGACTGCGGCTCCAAGGCGGGGTTCCTGCAGGCCACCGTCGCCTTCGGGCTGGCGCGCGACGACCTGCGCGAGGACCTGCTGCGCTACCTGCACGAACTCGTCTCGGTCGAGAAGGCCGCGCAGTAGGGCGGCGCGGCATCGCCCGATGGCGCGGATCCTGGTCACCGGTGGCGCGGGGTATATCGGCTCCCACGCCTGCAAGGCGCTCGCCGCGGCGGGCCATATGCCCGTGGCCTACGACAATCTCGTCACCGGATGGGAACAGGCCGCGCGGTTCGGCCCGTTCGAGCGCGGCGACCTGACCGACCGCGCGCGGCTCGACGCGGTGTTCGCGCGTCATCGGCCCGCCGCGGTGATGCACTTCGCGGCGCTGAGCCAGGTCGGCGAGGCGATGGGCGATCCCGGCCTCTACTGGCGCAACAACGTGCTGGGCTCGCTCACCCTGGCCGAGGCGGCTGTTGCGGCCGGCTGCCGCGACGTCGTGTTCTCCTCGACCTGCGCGGTCTACGGCGAACAGGACGGCGTCACCCTCGACGAGAAGAGCGCGCTGCGCCCGGTCAACGCCTACGGCGCCTCGAAGCGCGCGGTGGAGGAGATCCTCTCCCAGTTCGGGGCCGCGTACGGTCTTCGCAGCGTCGTCTTCCGCTACTTCAACGTGGCCGGCGCCGATCCGGAGGCCGAGATCGGGGAATTCCACCGTCCCGAGACGCATCTCGTCCCGCTGATCCTTCAGGCCATCGACGGGCAGCGCCCGGCGCTCACCATCCACGGAACGGATTACGACACGCCCGACGGCACCTGCATCCGCGACTACGTGCACGTCAGCGATCTCGTGTCGGCGCATCTGGCGGGGCTGCGCTGGCTGGCGGAGGGACGGGACAGCCGGGTGTTCAACCTCGGCACGGGGCACGGCTTTTCGGTGCGGCAGGTGATCGACGCCGCCCGCGCGGTCACGGGCCGGGACGTTCCGGTGACGGAGGGGCCGCGCCGCGCCGGGGACTGCACGCGGCTCGTCTCCGGATCCGGCCGCGCGGAGGCCGAGCTCGGCTGGCGGCCCGCGCGGCCCACGCTGGAGCCGATGATAGAGGACGCCTGGCGCTGGCACCGCGGCGGCGGATACGCCAGCTGACCGGCGCCGCCCGCACCGCCGCCCCAGAGCTCTGGCGCGCCTACCGCCTGCGCTGGCGCCGCCGCCGCCTGCTTCTGCGCGCGTGGCGGAAGCGCGCGGAGCTGACCCCCGTCGCGGACCGGACGGGCGCGATCCGGCGCGGCGCGATCCTGTGCTTTTCCACGATGCGGAACGAGGCGGTCCGCCTGCCCCATTTCCTCGACCATTACCGCCGGCTGGGGGTGGATCATTTCCTTATCGTGGACAATGGCAGCACCGACGGCACCGCAGAGAGGCTGGCGAAGGCGCCCGACGTGTCGCTCTGGCGCACGGAAAGCCCCTATCGCGACGCACGTTTCGGGATGGACTGGCTCACCCTTCTCCAGCGCCGCCACGGGCACGGCCACTGGTGCCTGACCGTGGATGCCGACGAGATCCTGATCTACCCGGAGTGGGAGTGGCGGGGGCTCGACGAGCTGACCGCGTGGCTCGACCGGGAGAAGATCCCGGCCATGGGCGCCATGATGCTCGACCTCTACCCGAAAGGGCCCCTTGGCGCGGCGGCCTACACGCCCGGCAGCGACCCGACGACGACGCTCGGCTGGTTCGACCAGTGGAACTACACCTGGGAATGGCAGCCACGATACCGCAACGTCTCGATCCGGGGCGGCGTGCGCAAGCGCGCGTTCTTCGCCGAGGCGCCCGAGCGGGCACCGCACCTGCACAAGATGCCGCTGGTGCGCTGGCGGCGCGGTTACGCCTATGTCAGTTCCACGCATATCGCCCTGCCCCGCAGGCTCAACGCCGTGTTCGACGCGCGGCTCGACCGGCCGCGCGGCGCGCTTTTGCACACCAAGTTCCTCGACGTGGTGATCGAGAAATCCCGCGAGGAAAAACGCCGCCGGCAGCATTTTACCCATGTTGAACGATATGACGGCTATTACGACGCGATCCTGCGGAACCCCGTACTTTGGTCGAAGGCGTCGGCGCAGTATAAGGGGTGGAGGCAACTCGAAGACGCGGGCCTGATCGCCCGGGGGCGCTGGGCGGAACAAGAGAGAGGCTGAATGCGGTTCTGGCGGTCATACCGGCTGCGCCTGCAGCGCAAGGGGTGGCGCGCCCGCGCCATGCTGAAGCGCCGCCAGCTTCGGCCCGTCGCCGACCGCACCGGCGGCATCCGGCCGGGCGACGTGCTGCTGTTCTGCACCCAGCGCAACGAGGGCGTGCGCCTTCCCTATTTCCTGCAATATTATCGCGATCTCGGCGTCGGCCACTTCCTGTTCGTGGACAACGACAGCGACGACGGGTCGCGCGACTACCTCGCCCAGCAGCCCGACGTCTCGCTCTGGCACACGCGGGCAAGCTACAAGCACGCCCGCTTCGGCATCGACTGGATGAACGGGCTGCTCGCGCGTTACGGACACGGCCACTGGTGCCTGACCGTCGATGCGGACGAATTCTTCGTCTTCCCGTTCTGCGACACGCGGCCCATCGCCGCGCTGACCGACTGGCTCGACGCGCTGCCGATCCGGTCCTTCGGCGCGATGATCCTCGACATGTATCCCAAGGGGCCGCTCTCCGCCCGGCCCTACCGGCCCGGGCAGAACCCGTTCGAGATCGCGTCCTGGTTCGACGCGGGCAACTACCGGATCGAGAAGAACCCCCGGCTGGGCAATCTTTGGATCCAGGGCGGACCGCGCCAGCGCGTCTTCTTCTCCGACGCGCCACGCAAGGCGCCGGCGCTCAACAAGATCCCGCTGGTGAAATGGCACCGACGCTACGCCTATGTCAGTTCGACCCACATGCTGCTGCCGCGCGGGCTCAACCTCGTCTACGACGACCGGGGCGGCGAGAAGCCGTGCGGCGTCCTTCTCCATGCAAAGTTCCTCGACACGCTCGGCGCCAAGGCCGAGGAAGAACTCGGCCGGGGCGAGCACTACGCCGGCGGGCGCGAGTATCGCGCCTACGCGGCGCTGGCCGAGGACGACCCCGGGCTCTGGTGCCAGTGGTCAGAGAGATACCTGAACTGGCGCCAGCTGGAGATCCTCGGCCTGATGTCCAAGGGCAACTGGGCATGAACGGGGTCGGCGTCATCATGCTGGTGCATACCGCGCTCGGCCGGGCCGTCCAGGTCGCCCGCCACTGGGCGCGCGCGGGCTGCCCGCTCGTGATCCACGTCGACCGCGCGGTGCCGCCCCAAGGCTACGACCGCCTTCGCGCGGCGCTCTCGGACCTGCCAGACGTGCGCTTCTCCCGCCGCTTCCGCTGCGAATGGGGCACATGGGGGATCGTGGCGGCGACCCAGTCCGCCGCGGAGCTCATGCTGACGGCGTTTCCCGACGTCCGCCACGTCTACCTCGCCTCGGGCGCATGCCTGCCGTTGCGGCCCGTGAGCGAGCTTTCGGACTACCTTGCCGTGCGGCCGCGCACGGACTTCATCGAAAGCGCGACCACCGCCGAGGTGCCCTGGACGGTGGGCGGCCTGCACGAAGAACGTTTCACCCTCTCGTTTCCCTTCGCGTGGAAAAGCCAGCGCCCTCTCTTCGACGGCTACGTGTCGCTTCAGCGCCGGATCGGCCGCAAGCGCCGCCTTCCCGAGGGGATCGTCCCCCATCTCGGCAGCCAGTGGTGGTGCCTGACCCGGGACACGCTGGCCAAGATCCTCGGCGACCCGAACCGGGCCTTGTACGACCACTACTTCCGCCGCGTCTGGATCCCGGATGAAAGCTATTTCCAGACCCTCGCGCGGCGCCACTCGCACGAGGTCGAAAGCCGGTCGCTCACGCTTTCGAAATTCGACTTCAAGGGCAAGCCGCACATCTTCTACGACGACCACCTGGAGCTTCTGCGCCGCTCCGACTGCTTCGTGGCAAGAAAGATCTGGCCGCGCGCCGACCGTCTTTACGAGACGTTCCTCGGCCACGCGGGCCAGGGCATGACACGCGCGGAACCCAACCCGTCCAAGATCGACCGCGTCTTCGCCCGCGCGGTGGAGCGGCGGACCCGCGGCCGGCCGGGGCTCTGCATGCAAGGCCGGTTTCCCCGCGAGGGGTTCGAGACAAGCCCCACCGCCGGGCCATATTCCATGTTCCAGGGCTTCGCCGAACTCTTCGAGGATTTCGCGCCCTGGCTTTGCCGGATGACGGGCGCAACGGTGCATGGCCATCTCTTCGCGCCAGACCGCGCGGAATTCGCGGACGGCCAGGACGTCATCGCGGGCGGACTGTCGGACAGCGCGGGGATCCGCGACGCCAATCCCAAGGCCTTCCTCACCAGCCTGGTCTGGAACACGCGCGGCCAGCGGCAGTGCTTCCAGTTCGGACCGCGCGACAACCAGGCGATCAACTGGGACATCGCCAAGGACACGAACGCGCAGATCTCGGTCATCACCGGCGCCTGGGCGATCCCGCTTTTCCGTGCGAACCGGGGCTTCACCTCGCACCGCCGCGAGGCGGCGCAGCTGCAGCATGTCGAAGCCCTGCATCTCAAGGTGCTCCGGTCTCCCTGGGTGAAGGCGCGGGTGCGGATCTGGACGCTGGCGGAGTTCATCGAAGGGCCCGTTCAGCCGCTTCAGACCATCCTCGAGGAGAGCGCGCCGCGGGGCATGCAACGCCTCGCGGAGATGCCGCGGATGACCGATCTCACCGGATTCGGGCAATTCCTGCAGGACCTCAAGAACGAAGGGATGCACCCCTCCCTGATGGGCAATTTCCCGGTCGTGCCCGACCCGGGCGAGGCCACGTCCTGCACCCCCCGCCCCTATGTCGTGAAGTAGCCGATGGCGCGGTTCGACCTCTTCGTCGTTTTCGCCGACATGCGCACCGGCTCGAACTTCCTCGAGGCGAACCTCAACGCGCTGCCCGGCATCCGCTGTCATGGCGAGGCGTTCAACCCGCACTTCATCGGTTACCCGAAGCGGGACCAAATCCTGGGCATCGACAGAACCGCGCGCGATACAAATCCCGGCGCGCTACTCGCCGCGCTGCGCGCCGCGCCCGACACGCTGGACGGGTTCCGCTACTTCCACGACCATGACCCGCGCATCCTGGACGATCTTCTTGCCGATCCCCGCTGCGCGAAGATCGTGCTGACCCGCAATCCGCTCGAAAGCTATGTCTCGTGGAAGATCGCGCGGCAGACGGGGCAATGGAAACTGACCGACATGTCCCGCCGCAAGGCGGCGCGCGCCGCGTTCGACGGGGCGGAGTTCGAGCGGCACGTCTCGGAACTGCAGGACTTCCAGCTGCGGATCCTGCACGCGCTGCAGGTCACGGGCCAGTCCGCCTTCTGGCTCGACTACGAGGATCTGAAACGGCTCGACGTCGTGAACGGCCTTGCCGCCTGGCTCGGCTCCGAGGCGCGGCTGGAGGCGCTCGACGACACGCTGAAGCGGCAGAACCCGGCGCCGCTGGAGGCCAAGGTCGCCGATCCCGCCGCGCTGGAGAAAGAGCTTGCACGGATCGACCGTTTCCACCTGTCGCGCACGCCGAACCTCGAACCCCGCCGGGGCCCCGCCGTGCCCTCCTTCGTCGCCGCGCCGGAAACGCCGCTTCTATACATGCCGCTTCGGGGCGGGCCCGAGGCAGAGGTCGCGCGGTGGCTCGCCGCGCTCGACGGCGCCCCGCCCGAAGCGCTGGCGGCGAATTTCACCCAGAAGGAGCTGCGCCAGTGGATGAAGGCGCATCCGGGGCACCGGCGTTTCACCGTGCTGCGCCACCCGCTGGCTCGCGCGCACGCGGTCTTCTGCGCGCGCATCCTGTCCACCGGGGAAGGGGCGTTCCGGCGCATCCGCCGGCACCTGCTGCGCCAGCGCGGCCTGCCCCTGCCCGAGGCGCTGCCGGATCCGCGCTACGACGCCGCCGCGCACCGCGCGGCGTTCGAGGGCTTTCTGGATTTCGTGAAGGACAACCTGGCCGGGCTCACGAACCTGCGCACGGATCCGCACTGGACGAGCCAGGCGCAGCTTCTGCACGACATGTCGGCCTTCGCGCTGCCGGACCTTGTCGTCCGGGAGGAGGAGATGGCCGCGTGGCTGCCCGCGCTCGCCGCGGCGGCGGGGCGCGAGGTCGCGTCGGCGCCGGACAGCGCGCCACGCGACACGCCCTTCACGCTCCGCGACATCCACGATACCGGTCTGGATGCGAAGGCGCGACAGGTCTACGCCCGGGATTTCCGGCAGTTCGGTTTCGCGGACTGGCGGCCCGCCGCCGTCACGCGGCCTGTTCGCGCTGGGCCTCGGTAAGGATCGCGTGAAGCTTCGCCGGGTCGGGGTTGGCGCGCAGCTTGGCGCAGACGGAGCTCTGCCGCAGCGTGCGCGACACCCGCGCCAGGGCCTTCAGATGCTCCACCCCGGCATCCTCCGGCGCGAAGAGGCCGAGCGCGAGGTCGACCGGTTGACGGTCGACCGCGTCGAAATCCACCGGGCGCTCGAGCAGGATGAAGACGCCGGCCATGGTTTCGATCCCGGGCAGACGGCAATGCGGCAGCGCCACGCCTCCGCCCACGCCGGTCGGGCCAAGCGTCTCGCGCTCCTGCAGGGCGGCGACGGCGCTCTCGCCATCGATGCCGTAGACCGCTTCCGCGAGGTCGGCGAGTTCATGAATGAGCCGCTTCTTCGAGGTGGCCGACGTCACGACGCGCACGGCCTGGGGCTTGATCAGTTCCAGAAGGTCCATCTCTTGCCTGCTCTCGGGGACGGGCGGGAGACGTGCCGGGCCGACCCCCTCAGCCGGGGTCCTGCGGTTCGATCCAGCCGATGTTTCCGTCGTCACGCCTGTAGACGACGTTCACCCCGTTCCTTTTTTCGTTTCGGAACACCAGCACGGGTGCGCCGGCCAGTTCCATCTGCATTACGGCCTCGCCGACGCTCAGCAAGGGAATCTTGGTCTGCATCTCCGCGACGATCACGGGCTGAAGGCTTTCGGAATCCGATTCGTCGCTCTCTTCGTTCGACGCGAGGATATACGAGGAGGCTCCGATCAGTTCAACAGGTTCGGCGCGGGCGCGGTGATGGTCCTTCAACCTGCGCTTGTAACGGCGCAGCTGCTTTTCCATCTTCGCACAGCAGGCGTCGAAGGCGGCATATATCTCTGTCGCGGCGGCCTTGGCGTTGGCGGTCAGCCCGGTCGAGAGATGCACCGCGGCCTCGCAGACGAATTCGTGCGCGTCGCGGGAAAAGATGATCTGGGCATCGGTGGGACGCTCGGCATACTTGCCGATCGCCGCGCCCAGTTCCTGCTTCACATGTTCCTGAAGCGCCTCGCCGATGTCGATCTGCTTGCCACTGATCTAATATCGCATCCCGTCTCCTTTCGTGCCGTCCGGGCCGGTCGCGCCGGTTGGGTCGCGCTGGCCGGGGACGCTAGATGCCGTCCGCGGGACCGCCCGGTCAGGCCGCCGCGGTACATGCCGCGACGCAGGGCGGGTCGTGTCGCAGAACCGTCACGTTCGTATTTGAGAGGAGACCACGGCGCCCTGTCAATCGCTAGCGCGCGGGTCACGAGATCCGGAAGTTCTCTCCGAGATAGACCCGGCGCACGTTTTCGTTGCGCACAACCTCCGCGGGCGAGCCGGACATCAGCATCGTGCCGTCGTGCAGGATGTAGGCGCGATCCACGATCTCCAGAGTCTCGCGGACATTGTGATCGGTGATGAGCACGCCGATTCCCCGCGTCCGGAGATCCGCGACGAGGTGGCGGATGTCGTTGACCGAGATCGGATCCACCCCCGCGAAAGGCTCGTCCAGAAGCAGGTATTTCGGGTTGGCGGCCAGGCAGCGCGCGATCTCGACCCGCCGCCTCTCGCCGCCCGAAAGCGCCAGCGCAGGCGCGCGGCGCAGATGCTCGATGGAGAATTCCGACAGCAGCTCTTCCAGGCGCTCGCGCCGGCGGTGCCGGTCACGCTCGGAGATGTCGAGGATCGCCGCGATGTTGTCCTCGACGCTGAGCCCGCGGAAGATCGACATCTCCTGCGGCAGGTAGCCGATCCCGAGCCGCGCGCGGCGATACATCGGCAGGGACGTGACGTCGACGCCATCCACGAGGACCTGCCCGCCCTCGGGATAGATCAGCCCGGCGACGGCGTAGAAACAGGTCGTCTTGCCGGAGCCGTTCGGCCCGAGCAAGCCGACCACCTCTCCGCGGTGCAGCTCCATGTTCACGTCGCGGATGACGACACGCTTGCGATAGCTCTTGCGCAGGTGGCGGACTCGAAGGCCCGAGTCTCCCTCCGTGACGGCGAACTGCGGGCCCTCCATCACTCCGCCCCCGGCTGGATGAGGGTCCGCACCCCTCCCGACATCTCGGCGGTTCCGCCATCGAGGTCGACCGACATCCGTTCCGCGCTGATCGCGTTGCTGCCCTGCGTCAGAAGCACCTTGCCCGTCATCACGATGGTCCCGGCGTCGGGGTCGTAGTCGGCGCGCTCGGCCTCGGCGGCGTCCGTGCCGCTCACGAGCGTCACGCCGCCCGTGGCCTCCATCCGCGCGATGCGGTCGCCGTCCTGATCGTAGGTGATCAGCACGCGCGGCGCGGCGAGGCGGAAGTCGCCCTGCGCGATGACCACGTTGCCGGTGAAGAGCGCGGTGCCCTCCTGCTCGGTGACGGATAGCGCGTCGGCGGTCACTTCGACCGGGGCGTCGGTGTCCTGTGCCGCATCGCCGAACGCGACCGACTGGCCGAAGGCCGGCGCACCCGCCAACCAGATCGCCACCGCGATGATGTGGATTTTCCGCACGGAAGCCAGCCCGCTCCTTACCCCTGTGGTTCGTATACCAGCTTTACCCGGCCGGTGAAAAGCAATCGGGCCTGCCCCGGGGTTTCGGCGGCCTGCACCTGCAGCCGGTCGGCGCGGATCGTGCCCGCGGGCGCCCGTCCCTCGACCGCCCCCCCGGTATCCGCGGCATACCGGTCCAGCGTCACCGCCATGCGCGCGGTGGTGAGCGCGTAGCCCGCGGAGCTTTCCATCTCCACCCCGCCGCCGAAGACGAGCGCGCCATTCTCCTCGGTCCATTCGGCGCGGCCGGCCTCAAGCCGGAGCCATCCGCCGCCGGAGGTCTGCAACTCCGCCGCCACGGTCGTGGCGGTGACCGGCCCGTCCACCCCGCCCGGCCGCACCTCTGCCGCGCGCACGCTCAGCGCCGCGCCCTCGGCCGTCCTGCCGGTATAGACGGGTTGCCTGACCACCTCCTCGGCGGTGCCGGAACGCAAACCATCCTGCCCGAAAGGCGCCTGGCCGGGCTGCGTCGGGGGTCGCGCCAGCATGAAGAGCGTGGAAAGCAGCGCCAGCGCGGCGAGCGGCAACAGGATCTTGAGCCACGCGACGAGTCGCGAATGGGCCCGGTCGCCCAGCGCCATCTCAGCGCGCCGCGGCGCCGCGGCCCCGGAGATCCCGGCCCCGGGTCAATGCGCGAACACGTCCTCGTCGGGCCAGCCCTCGAGGTCGAGGCGGGCGCGCGTCGGCAGGAAATCGAAGCACGCCTGCGCGAGCTCTGCCCGCCCCTCGCGCTGCAGCATCGCGTCGAGCGCCTCGCGCAGCCGGTGAAGGTGCAGCACGTCCGAGGCGGCGTAGTCGAGCTGCGCGTCGGACAGCGCCTCCGCGCCCCAGTCGCTCGATTGCTGCTGCTTGGAAATGTCGATGCCGAGCGTTTCCTGCAGCAGCGCCTTCAGCCCGTGCCGGTCGGTGTAGGTGCGCGCCAGCTTGCTGGCGATCTTGGTGCAGTAGACCGGCGCGGTCAGCACGCCGAAGCTGTGCAGAAGCAGCGCGATGTCGAACCGGCCGAAGTGAAAGAGCTTCAGGGTGCCCGCGTCCGCGAGCAGCCGTTCGAGGTTGGGCGCCCCGCTCTGGCCGCGGGCGATCTGGACGAGATGCGCCGCGCCGTCGCCTGCGGAAAGCTGCACGACGCAAAGCCGGTCGCGATGCGGCTTGAGGCCCATGGCCTCGCAATCGATCGCCACCACCGGGCCGAGATCCAGCCCGTCCGGTAGATCGCCCTCGTAAAGGTGGTTCGCCACGCGCCGCTCCGTCATCCGTGTTCCGACGAAGGGGATAGGCCTTCGCCCGCGCTCTTGCAACTCCACGCGGCCGGGCCGATTCGCCGCCGGCGCCGGTTGTTGGGGGATTTTCGCCCGCGCGCAGGCGCCGCGCCCCGCGAAATTGCAACCTATGGGCGAAATTCGTCACAAACCCCGATCGCGCCCCTGCGCCGGGAACAGGTGGCAGGCATGCCGCCGCCGAAAGCGCCCATCACGCCGCAGGACGCGCCGCGGCACGAGGCGTCCCGCCCTTTCCCGAAAACACGGGCGAAATCCCGCGTCGAAACCGGGCCAAGGCGCGGGGTCGCAGTTGGATTGTTTCCCCCGAACGCACGCCGCAGCTTCTGCAAGACTTCTGTTTCCCAGGCGAGCCAAGGCGCCGGCACCGCCTCTTCTCGCGTCCGGTCGGGTTGGCGGAAATCTCCGCCGCGCGCACCGGTTGCAAACCGCCGCGACGCCCTTGACCGGACGAGAGGAGAGCCGCATTCTATTCAAACGAAAGAAAAAATGGCTGTATCCTCACCCGCGCGGGACACGCCCCCCGAATTGGGGTCGTCGCGCCGGGCCAAGGGGCCAAAGGGCGAAACCAGTGTTCCATGTGGATCGGCGGTGCGTTTTTCCAGTGGCGGGATTTCCGCGCTGAAGCACGATGGCCGGTAGCGGTAAAGGGTATGACGTCGCCATGTTGATGGTCCGGCTTGAAAAGACTGCACCGCCCGAGCAGCACGCCCGGGAAAGGGTGTTCGAGACGTCGCTTCTCGATCGATCGGACCGCGGCCTCTATCGCCATGGCGGCAAGCGCGTGCTCGACGTGCTCGGCGTGCTTCTGATGGCGCTTCCGGCCCTGATGCTTCTGCTTCCGCTCATGATCCTGCTGTCGCTCGACGGGCATTCGCCGCTTTACCGGCAACCCCGCATCGGGCGAAACGGGCGCATTTTCAGCATGTGGAAGTTGCGCAGCATGGTGCCCGACGCCGACCGGATGCTCGAGGCGCATCTGGCCGCCGATCCCGAGGCGCGGGCGGAATGGGAATGGTCGCAGAAGCTGAGGGACGACCCACGCGTCACGCGCCTGGGTCATGTCATCCGGAAATCCTCGCTCGACGAGCTGCCGCAACTCTGGAACGTGCTCGTGGGCGACATGTCGCTGGTCGGCCCGCGCCCGATGATGGCGCATCAGCGCGACCTTTATCCGGGTCTTGCCTATTACGCGATGCGCCCCGGGATTACCGGCTACTGGCAGATCACGGTGCGCAACGACTCGGGCTTCGCCGAGCGGGCGCTGCACGACACCCAGTATTTCCGCGACCTGTCGTTCGGAACCGATCTGCAGGTTCTGCTTCGGACCGTGCGCGTGGTTCTGCGCGGGACCGGGCGGTGAAACGGCCGGGCCCGGCTGCGCGCCCCCGGTCCGCACGCCCTTGGCAGCACTGATGGGCCGATGACGACAGGCAGGGACATGGTGAAGCTCGATCCGATCTTGAAGACGGTGCCGGGCCGTGCGGGCATGACAGGAGGCTGCCGATGAGCCGGCCCGGTTTCGATGCGCTCTCGAACGAGTCGAGTCGCGGCGTGCCCCGGCGCGGGATGCGGCGTGGCGAGGCGGCGCCCCGACCCACCGCCCCGGGCCCCGGCGCATCGCGGCCGCAGGCCGCGGCAGGACCGCCCCCGCAGCGGCCCGAGCCGGTGCAACAACGGGCCGCGCCCCGCATCCCTGCGGTCCTTCCGCCGAACGCGGTCGACGATGCCTGGGGCAACCTGCCCTGCGTGCCCCTGAACACGCCTAACCTGGAGCGTCATCGGATCATCGCCGCGACGCGCGAGGACCCGGCGCACGGCACCTTCGACGTGCTGCGCTCGCGGCTCTTGAGCACCCTGAAGGAAAATGGCTGGAGCCGGGTGGCGATCACCTCCCCCACCCGGGAATGCGGCAAGAGTTTCCTCGCCGCCAACCTGGCGATCAGCCTGTCGCGGGCGGAACGGGTGCGCACCGTCCTGATGGACCTTGATCTGCGCGACCCGGGACTGGCGAAGCTGCTCGGCGTCGCGGATCCCGGCATCCTGCGGCGCTTCCTGTCCGGCCGGGCGACGGTGAAAGACCACTTCCGGCGTTTCGGGGAAAACGATCTCGGCGTCGGTCGGACCCTCGCCCTTGCCCTGAACGAGCATGTCGAGAGCGATCCCGCCGAACTTCTCTTCGCGCCGGGCACGGACGCGGCGCTCGCGGCGATGCAGGAGGCGTTGCGCCCCGATGTGGTGCTCTTCGATCTGCCGCCGGCGCTTTGTCACGACGATCTGCTCGCGTTCCAGCGCCATGTCGATGGCGTGCTGCTGGTCGCGGGCGGCGGCGTCACGCGTGCCGAGGAGATCGAGGAGGTCTCGCGCCGGCTGGCGCACGACAAGCCGCTTCTGGGTGTCGTTCTGAACAGGGCCGAGGGCACGACGCTTTCGCGGCACTGCGACTGAAGACCCAGGCACCGGCGGGCGCCCGGTCTGAGCCAGGGCGGCCATGGCAGGATCCACGCAAGGGGCGTAACGGC
This sequence comes from Rhodosalinus sp. FB01, assembly GCF_041365715.1. NCBI lineage: Bacteria > Pseudomonadati > Pseudomonadota > Alphaproteobacteria > Rhodobacterales > Paracoccaceae > Rhodosalinus > Rhodosalinus sp. FB01. The sequence continues at coordinate 99,950 of NZ_JBGFSH010000008.1, forward strand.
GGGAGGATACTGCGCCGCGATCCGCGCGATCGCCGGCATCTCCGGGCTTGGCACGATCTAAGCGGCCACGACGGTCAGCCTGCGCCGTCCTCCGCCCGAGGGGCCGCGGATGGTCGGAACAGAGACGATCGGCCGGACCCCCAGCCGGCGCTCCAGCTCGGCCGGAGAGCGGATGGTCGGATCCAGAAGTTCGAGAAAGAGGGCCAGCAGCACCGCGGCGACAAGACTGGCCGCGGTGCCCACCACGGCAATGTTGCGACGGCTCGCCAGATCGGGCGACGCGGGCGGCATTGCCGTTTCGAGGATCTCGAAGGTCGCGGCCGCCTGCCGGTCGGCAAGCCCCTGCCGCAACTCGGCGTCGGCAAGGTGGCGCGTGACCGCCTCGAAGCGTTCCTCCAGCTGAAGCAGCGCCCGCGACAGCGCACCGAATTGCCGCTCGACCTCGGGGGCCGCGGCAAGGCTTTCCTCGATCCGCTCGATCCGTTCCGCGATCCGCGCCTGACGGGTCTCGAGGCGCTCGATCCGGTCCTCGGTCGCCTCGATGTCCGCGCGGCCGGGGGTGGCCTGAAGGGCGATGATCTGGCCTTCGATCTCCAGCCCGGTCTCGCGCAACGCGTGCAGATGGGCGCGCAAGACGGGCACGTTCTCGGGCAAAGCGTCGGTATTCCGGCGCTTGAACTCCGCGATGCGGCCCTCGAGCGCGTCGATCTCCCGGACCAGGCGCCGCTCCTCGTCCTCGAGGAAGGCGCGCGTCATGCGCGTGCGCTCGACAAGACCCTCGTTGCTCTGCGCGAGAACGAGCCCCATGAGATCGTTCGCCACGATCGCGGCCATTTCGGGATCCTCGAGGCGCACCCGGAGGATCAGGCCGGACGGCGGGCTGCCCCCCTGCATCCACCCGAGCCGGTCACTCGGAAGATCTTCCAGACTTATCGCGCGGCGCAGGCGCGCGATCCTGTCCAGCCTGTCGAGGTCGGGAAGATCCTCGTAAAGCCTGTATCGCTCGACGAGCGAGGCGATGGTATCGCGAGCCAGCATGCGGCGCTCTATGAGCGCGATCTGCCGGGCCACGCGGTATTCGTCGCCGATCATGGGCCCGGAAAGCCCGTCCGCCATGGCGCTGCGGATCTGCACCGTTGCCGAGGCCTCGTAAACGCGCGGTTGCTGCAGCGCGTACCAGAGGGAGGCCGTGCAGCCGAACGCCGCCACGAGGATCATCGCCCAGGCGCGACGGCGCATCATCGCAACGAACTCGTCCAGCGACTGAAGACCGCGCATAAAGCCCACCCTTGCAGGCGAAGCGAAGAGCCTCGCACCTCTTCCCGGGGCGCCGCGCCGCCATGCATCCCCACATCAGTCGTTTATCGCGTTGACCGCGAGGTCGCCACGGAATCGCCATATGATTGCCGGAAACAAAACGTTTCCGGTCAGCGTCCGGAGCTGTTTCGACTGGAAGACGGGGCTTGGGAATTCGGGGGGAGCAGCGCGCGCGGCCGCCCCGGCGCTTCGCGGGGCGCGCCGGGCGCTGTCATGCCGGGTGGGAGCGGAGGCGGCTCAGGCCACCGCGTGGGCGAGCGCGCACTGCTTCCAGAGCGCGGTGAGCGCCTTGAGCAGGTGGTCGATGTCCGCCTCCGTATGCCAGGGCGAGGGCGTGAAGCGCAGCCGCTCGGTACCCTTGGGCACGGTCGGATAGTTGATCGGCTGAACGTAGATCCCGTAATCCTGCATCAGGATGTCGGCGATCTGCCGGCACTTCACCGGGTCCTTGATCATCACCGGGATGATGTGGCTCGGGTTCGGCAGATGCGGAATGCCCGCGCGGTCGAGCCCGGCCCGAAGCCGCGCGACGTTGCGCCGCTGGACCTGCCGCTCCACGTCCGAGGTCTTGAGGTAGGCGATCGAGGCCTGCGCGGCCGCCGCCACCGCCGGCGGCAGCGCCGTGGTGAAGATGAAACCGCTGGCGAAACTGCGCACGAAGTCGCACAGCGCCTCGGATCCGGTGATGTAGCCCCCCATGACGCCGAACGCCTTGCCGAGCGTGCCCTCGATCAGGGTGATGCGGTCGGAAAGGCCGCGTTCTTCCGAGACGCCGCCGCCGCGCGGCCCGTAAAGCCCCACGGCATGCACCTCGTCGAGGTAGGTCATCGCGCCGTGCGTCTCGGCGACCTCGACGATCTCTTCCATCGGGCAGATGTCGCCGTCCATCGAGTAGACGGACTCGAAGGCCACGATCTTCGGCGCGTTGGCGGGCAGCGCCGCGAGCTTGCGGTCGAGGTCCTCGGGGTCGTTGTGTTTCCAGATCACCTTTTTCGCGCGCGAGTGGCGGATGCCCTCGATCATGCTGGCGTGGTTCAACTCGTCCGACAGGATCACCGCGTCCGGCAGGCGCGCGCCCAGGGTGGAGAGCGCCGCCCAGTTGGAGACGTAGCCCGAGGTGAAGAGCAGCGCTGCCTCCTTGCCGTGCAGGTCGGCGAGCTCGCGCTCGAGCGCGACGTGGTGATGGTTCGTGCCCGAGATGTTGCGCGTGCCGCCCGCGCCCGCGCCGCAGCTTTCGATCACCGCCTTCATGCGATCGGTGACGACCGGATGCTGACCCATGCCGAGATAGTCGTTGGAGCACCACACCGTGACCTCGTCCGGGGCGTCGGCGTCATGGCACCGGGCACGCGGGAAGCCGCCGCACTGGCGCTCGAGTTCGGCGAAGCGGCGATAGTTGCCTTCTTCCTTCAGGGCCTCGATCTGGGTCTCGAACAGCGTGTCAAAGTCCATGAGCGTCCTCCGGTCCGTAAGTCTTTGTTGTCTTGGGGCGCTCGGGAAGCATCCAGCGCCAGAGTTTCGCGTCCTGCCACGGGATCACCATCAGCCAGTGTTCCAGCAGCGCCAGCACGGTGATCGCGAAGAGAAGGGCGAAGCCGACCACCTGCGAGGGCGTGTCGGCCGCGATCAGCCGCTCGGCCCAGCAGGCGCTCGCCGCGGTGAGCAGCGAGACCGAGAGCGGGAAGAGCCGGTTGATCCGCCCGGTGCGGAAATGGCTAGGCAGATGCGCGAGCGCTTCGGGGATGAACTCCACATTGATCTTGGGAACGCCGTAGAAAAGGTTGAGCTTGGCCGAGATGCGCGCGCAGAAGAGTACCGCGAAGGTCCAGAGGCCGAACAGGTTCTCCGCCCCCCAGCCCCAGAGCGCCAGCGCGATCAGCATGCCCGCCAGCAGCATCTCGTGATAGGCGATGGTGCCCCAGGCACGGATGAAACGCTCGCCTTCCGGGACGCCGGGCGGACAGGGCCGCGACATGGGGCCCGTGATCTGCCCGGTGAGGAAGGCAAGCTCGATCCAGCCCCAGATCGCCAGCGCCGCGAGGAACGCACCATAGACCGCGGCGGGCCCCGTGCCGCCGAGCGTCGCGTGATAGCCCCAGATCCCCGCCGCCAGAAGCGGCAGGGACAGAAGCGTGGCCGCGGAATTGGCGCGCGGCCCGCGCCGGTCGGCAAGGCGCACCACGGCCAGGATCGCCCCGGTGGAGAACCACCAGGCGAAAAGCGCGAAGAGCGCCGCGATCCAGCCCGAGTCCGGCATCAGTAGGCAGGCTCCAGACGGGTGCTTTCGGGCACCTGATGCCTTTTCGCCGGGATCGTGTAGAGCGCGGCGAATGTCAGCGCCGCGCGCGCGCTGCCGGCCAGTTGCTTCACCTTGCCGGCAAGGCCGCCCTGCTTCTTGGCGTCCGCGATGGCGACATTGGCCCGGTGCAGACGCTCGAGGTTGCGCTGCCAGCGCGGGTTCTCGATGTCGAGCGTGATCGGGAAGATCTGCTCTGACAGCGCGCTGGTCTTGGTGAAGACCTCGTGCGCGTACCAGTCCGGATCGACGCCGAGCGCCTTGTGGAAGGCGGGGCGCTGGTGATCGCGGACATACATCGTGGCGAAGACGGCGGTGAGGAAGAACTTGATCCACCACACGTTGACGCCGCGCGTGAGTTTCGGGTCGGTCTTCATCAGCAGCGCGAAGGCCTCTCCGTGGCGGAACTCGTCGCCACACCATTCCTCGAACCACTTGAAGATGGGGTGGAAGCGATGCTCCGGGTTCGCCTGAAGATGGCGGAAGATCGTGATGTAGCGCGCGTAGCCGATCTTCTCGCTGAGGTAGGTGGCGTAATAGATGAACTTGGGCCGGAAGAAGGTGTATTTCTTCTTCTGCGTCAGGAACCCGAGATTCACCGCCACGCCCGCCTCGCGCAGGGCGTCGTTGATGAAGCCCGCATGCCGCGCCTCGTCGCGCGCCATGAGCTGGAAGAGCTGGGTGATGTCGTGGTTCTTCCCGCGGCGCTTCATCTCCTTGTAGAGCACGCAGCCCGAGAATTCCGCCGTGCAGGAGGAAATCAGGAAGTCGATGAATTCCTTCTTCAGCGCCGGATCCATGCCGTCCCAGTCGACGTGGTCCCAGTCCTCGTTCTTCTTGAAGTGACCCTTGTTCGGATCGGCCTCCATCTCCGCGATCAGCGCGTCCCAGTCCTCGCGGACGGGCGTGACGTCGATCGCGTCCAGCTCGTCGAAATCGGTGGTGTAGAAGCGCGGCGTCAGCAGGGTGTTCTGCATCGCCACGTCGGTGGCCGCCTTGCTGTCGAACTTCGCCTGCTCCTCCTGGATGGCGAGGCCCTCTTCGGCCGTCGTCGCGTCGGCGGAATGGGCGGGCATGTTCTTCGTGAACGCGTTCATAGCTCGACCTCCTCCGAGAAAGAGAACTCGCAGAGTTCCATCACTTCCAGATCGCCCGTGAGGCGCGTCCAGAGGCGCTCCAGCCGGCTCGCGCGGACGATGATCGCCTCGCGGTCCTCGATCACGATCTCTCCGAAGGGGGCCATGATCTCGGGCCCCTCCACCTTCACCTCGTCGCCGGGATAGACCACGGCTCCGTTGTTGAACCGCACATGCGCGTGCAGGCTTTCGAACTTGTGGCTCACCTCGACCGTGCAAGGCGCCCTTTCCGTTTCTCTCGTCAGTAGTCCCATTGATCCGGTTCCCTTTCGATCACTCGGCCAGAAGCTTGGCGAAGGCCCTGGCATTGTCCCGACCGAACCCCATCAGGGCGGCGCGCCATCCCGTGGAGGGGTCGGAGACGGTGAAGCGCCCGTTCTCGTGGCGCATCAGTTCCACGGGCCCGTCGAGGGCCACGCGGTGCTTGGTGCGTTCGCGCTGAAGCACGCGCCACACACCGGAGACGAAGCCGCCCTCCTCGGGGGAGAGATCGGCGATCAGCGTGCCGTTCTCGGCGCGCACGGTGGCCGCGCCGGACATGTCGCCGCCGAGATAGAGCCCCCGGGAATGGGTGACCGCGCTCTCGGGCGGTGTGGAGGTCGTGGGGCGGCCGGTCCAGACCGCGGCCGACACGATCACCAGGACCAGGAGCACGAGACCGAACATCGCGCGCACCATCATCAGCGGAACGATCTGTTCCTGCGGCGTGTAGGTGCGCGGCGGTCGGGCGGTATCAGACATCTTCGGGTCTCCCCCTTGCTTGCGACAGGGTCATTCGGCGGCCACGGCGGCGGGGCCGGGTCTCTGGCCCGCGGCGCGCGCGCGGGCGCTCCGCGGCTGTTCGATCCGCGCCTCGGCGGCCTCGGCGAGCAGCCGCGCGACGTGCGCGGCGTCCGGGATGCAGCGCAGCGCCGGCTCGGGATGGCGCAGGCGCCACGGCCGGGCATGCGGCCAGAGCACGAGGTAGCTGAACTTGGTCTCGCCCAGAAGGTCGAGCGCGATGGTGCCCGTGCCCCGGCGGCGGAGGTCCAGATGCGCGTTCGCGATCTGCGTGTAAGGCAGGTTGAGCGTGACGGTCAGCGCCGCGCCCACCCGCATCGCGACGCGGCGGTTCGTGATGGTGTAGACCGTCGCGCGCGCCTGCACCCACGCGATGAGCGCGAGCAGGGCGCAGACGACGAGGCCCATGACGAGGAACGGCGTCGAGATCGCCAGCGCCTGGGAGAAGGGCATCAGGTCCATCGCGGCGACCAGTCTCCATGCCGCGAGGAAGACGAAATAGCCCATCACCCATTTGAGGTTCAGAGATTCCAGGGCGAGCGCCCACCAGTCCGGGCGGCCCTGCCAGAGGATGTGCTCGCCTTCGGGCGGCGCTTCCGGCAGGCCCTCCACGGGCTCGAAGGCGAAGTCGTCGTGATGATCGTGCGGCATGGGTGTCGCGTCCTTCCGGTCAGAGCTGCGGCTCGAGGCGTTCCTCGTCCGCGTAGAGCACGCCGCCCGCGTAGTAGGCGGAGATCTTGTCCTCCTCGAGCTTGGTGACCTGCCGCGGCGAGGCGTGCTTCGGTACGTCGGCGAACTGCTTGGCGTAGATCGTGCGCACCACGACGCGGTCGCGCTTGATGACCGACAGGGTCATCGGCACGAGGCGCTTGCCCTCGCCCCACTCGGCGTCGAGTTCGAATTCGAGGTAGCGCACGAGCTGCTCGGGCTCGTCGATCCACATGTCCGTGACGGTTCCCACCACCGTGCCGTCGCCCGACATCACCGGCAGGCCTTGCGGGTCGCGGCCCGCGGCGACGTGGAAATGCTCGGTCGCCGACATCGGGATGATCTTGGGGTGTCCCTTGCCGTCGAGCTCGGGCACGTCGCCGCGGTGGCACCACGAGGCAGGGCCCACGCCGTCCACCATCGGATCGCCCGTGGGAACGAAGGGATAGCCCCGGACCGGGTGGGTCTGTTCGAGCGCCAGGTTCTCGCGCTCGGGGATCTGGCCGGAGGGATAGGAGACCTCACCACGGCCATGCGGCAGCTTGAAGGTCTTGTCCTCGGGCAGCGGGAACAGGCTCGGCGTGGGGGCCGGGTTGCCCTGCTCGTCCTCGAGCGGATAGCCCTCGCGCATGTTCTCGCGCTGCAGATAGACGACAAGCCCGGCGAAGAAGATGTAGAAGAGCCAGAGCGACAGGCTCGCCAGGTCGAACTCTCCGAAGAATGTCTCAGTCATGGGTCGTTCCTTTCAGGAAGCGCAGGGTCATGTCGGCATCTCGGCGAGGCCCATCCGGGTGGGCGCCGCCTGCCGGCCGACGGGTTTCACGACGGTCTTCACGAGCGGGCCGATGGCCGCGAGCGTGACGAAGAGAAGACCGATCTCGAGGTGGTAGACGACGGAATAGCCGGTCGCCGGGTCGGCGAGCGCCTCGCCCAGGCGGCCCGACAGGGCGGCGTGGTTCACGACATCGCGCAGCCCCCCGCCGAGGGCGATGGACAGCCCCGCCGCCGTCGCCTGCGCCGCGCCCCAGGCGCCGAGCGCGAGGCCGCGCCCCGCGGCGCCGTCGACGGGCATCGTCATCGCGGCGGTCAGCGTCGCCACCGCGAACATCCCGCCGCCGAAACCGATCAGCGCGGCGCCCGAGAAGAAGAGCGCGGCGGATCCGAGCGGCGCGGCGAAGATCACGACGGAGAAGGCCGCGATCCCGACCAGCACGCCCAGCGCCGCCATGCGGTAGGGGTTGGAGCCACGGGCGAGCATCCGCGCCGCGAGCGCGAAGGACAGCAGCGCGCCGCCCGCCCAGGTCGCGGTCAGAAGCGTCGTGGCCGAGACCGACAAGCCGAGGATCTCGCCCCCGTAGGGCTCCAGAAGCACGTCCTGCATGTTGAAGGCCATGGTGCCGAGGAACACCACGGCGAGAAGCCGGCCCGCGGTGCCGCCCCGGGCGAGATCGGCCCAGGCGTCACGGAAGCGGGGCTTGGGCGCCTCGCGCTCGGCGCGGCTCATCGGGCGCACCTTCTCCTGCTTCCAGAGCGCGACGACATTGAGCAGGAGCCCGGCCAGGGCCACGCCCTGCACGACCCGGACCAGCGTGAAGGACCCGAAATCGCGCAGGAGCCAGCCGATCACGATGGCCGAGACCCCCATGCCGAGCAGGTACATCACGTAAAGAAGCGCCACCACGCGGGGCCGCGTCTCGTCCGTGGCCCGGTCCGCCGCCAGCGCCAGCCCGGCGGTCTGGGTCATGTGCATCCCGAGCCCGGCCATCAGGAAGGCGAGCGCCGCGAGCACCTCGCCCGCCCAGCCCGGGCCCACCGCCTGCTGCCCGCCCAGAACGAGGATGGCGAAGGGCATCACCGCGAGGCCGCCCATCTGCCAGAGCGATCCGAACCACAGATAGGGCACACGCTTCCAGCCGAGCGCGCTGCGGTGGTTGTCCGAGCGGAAGCCCAGAAGCGCCCGGAAGGGCGCGATCAGCACCGGCAGCGCGATCATCGAGGCCACCACCAGCGCGGGCACCGAAAGCTCGACGATCATCACGCGGTTCAGCGTGCCCAGCAGCATGACCATCGCCATGCCCACCGAGACCTGGAAGAGCGACAGGCGCAGAAGCTCGCGCATCGGCAGCCCCTCGCTGGCCGCGTCCGCGAAGGGCAGGATCTGCGTCGTCAGCCGCGCGAGCGGGGATATCCGGCGCGGCGCGCTCATGTCGAGACCTCGAGCGCCTCGGAAATGTAGAAGCCGCGGGCCACGCGGCCCAGAATGCGCAGCCGGCCGGGCGTGCCCGCGCCGCGCAGCGCGCCGGCGATTCGGGCGGGCGCGTGCGGCACCATGGTGGGCGAGCGGTCGGACCGCGGGAAAAGCTGGCCCGCCCGCCACATCGTCATCAGAAGCGCGGTGCGCGGCGCGACGGTGAAGACGACCTTCCCGTCCGCCCGCCGTGCCAGCCCGTCGAGGGCCCGCGCGATGTCGTCGAGGCGGTAGTAGATCAGGCTGTCCATCGCCATGGCATGATCGAACCGGCCCAGCGCCGCGTCCAGCATGTCGCCGGAAAGGAAGGTCACGCGCCGCGCGAGCGCGGGATCGAGCCGCGCCTGCGCGATCCGCACGAGCGAGGGCGAGATGTCCACCGCGACCACCTCGGCCGCGCGGCGGGCAAGCTCGGCGGTCATCTGCCCGGCCCCGCAACCGGCGTCGAGCACCCGCGCGCCCGCAAGATCCGCCGGCAGCGCGGAGAGCATCAGCGCGCGCATCTCGTCACGCCCACGGCGCACCGTCTCGCGGATCCGCGAGACCGGCGCATCCGAGGTCAGCCGCTCCCAGGTCCGGGTCGCGGTCTTGTCGAAATAGGTCTCGACGCGGGAAAGGGTGCTCTCGTAGCTCATCAATCGAAGCCCAGCAGCTCGAAGATGTCGCGGTCCTCCATCGGCGCGGGCGCGAACGGCTCGGTGCCGTTCCAGAGCGTCTCCGCCAGGCGCACGTATTCCTTGCGCGCCAGGACGATGTCCTCCTCGTCGGGCATCTCGAAGAGCGTCTTCTTCTTGAGCCGCGAGCGCCGGATCGCGTCGAAGTCCGGCATGTGCGCGATGCGCTTGAAACCGACTTCCTCGCAGTAGCGGTCGACCTCGTTGGTGTCGCGCGACCGGTTCGCCACGCACCCCGCGAGCCGCACCTTGTAGTTGTTCGACTTCGCCTGCACCGCCGCGATGATCCGGTTCATCGCGTAGATCGAGTCGAAGTCGTTCGCGGTCACGATCACCGCCCGGTCGGCGTGCTGGAGCGGCGCGGCGAAGCCGCCGCAGACCACGTCGCCCAGCACGTCGAAGATCACCACGTCGGTGTCCTCGAGCATGTGGTGCTGCTTCAGCAGCTTCACCGTCTGCCCCACGACGTAACCGCCGCAGCCGGTGCCGGCGGGCGGACCGCCCGCCTCGACGCATTGCACCCCGTTGAACCCCTCGCTCATGAAGTCCTCCGGACGCAGCTCCTCGGCGTGGAAATCGACCTCCTTGAGGATGTCGATCACCGTGGGCTGCAGGTGCCCGGTCAGCGTGAAGGTCGAATCGTGCTTGGGGTCGCAGCCGATCTGCAGCACCCGCTTGCCCAGGGTGGAAAACGCCACGCTGAGGTTCGAGGACGTGGTCGACTTGCCGATCCCGCCCTTGCCGTAGACGGAAAAGACCTTCGCCCCCTCGATCTTCATCGCCGGGTCCTGGTGCACCTGCAGCGATCCCTCGCCGTCCTCGCCCTTCCGGATCGTCGGCGGCGCGCCGAGACCGCGTTTCTTCAGCCCCTCCTGCTCGCGGGCGTTGGCTCTCGCGGCCGGGGGCAGCTTGCTGTCGAGCGGGCTCATGGGCGTCTCCTTTTCTCGTCCGTGACGGCGCGTCCCTGTCTCGCGCCGCGCCGATACTTCTTCTTGGCGGAAATACTCCGGGGGTGAGGCCGAAGGCCGAGGGGGCAGCGCCCCCTGGCAACCGTGCCGTATGCGCAGGCCCCGCTCATTCCGCCGCGATCCCTTCCATCCGGTCCTCCAGCGCGTCGGCCGCGTCCTGCAGCGCCGCGAGCGTCGCCGCGTCGGGCTGCCAGTAGGCGCGGTCCGCGGCCTCGAGCAGCCGGTTCGCCATCCGGCTCGACGCCGTCGGGTTCAGATCCGCCAGCCGCTGCCGCATCCCCGCATCCAGCACGAACGTCTCCGAGATCCGCTGGTAGACCCAGGGCTCCACGGCCCCGGTCGTGGCCGACCAGCCCAACGTGTTGGTCACCTGCGCCTCGATCTGGCGCACGCCCTCGGCGCCGTGGCTCAGGAGCGCCTCGTAGAATTTCGGGTTGAGCGAGCGCGAGCGCGTCTCGAGCGACACCTGGTCGGCCAGCGTGCGGACCTTGCCGGTCCCGCGCGTGGTGTCGGAAATGTAGACCTTGGCCTCCTGCCCGCCGCGCGCGCGCTTCACCGCCCGGCTGATGCCGCCCAGCGTGTCGAAGTAATGATCGACCGTGGTCACCCCCAGCTCGACGGATTCGAGGTTCTGGTAGGCAAGCTCCACGTCCCTCAGCGCCTCCCCCAGAAGCTCGCCCTGCGGCGCGGCCTTGCCGTCGCGGCCATAGGCGAAGCTCTTGCGGGCCTGGTAGGCGTCGGCCAGCTCGTCCTCGTCGCCGAAGGCGGAGCTGTCCACGAGCTGGTTCACGTTCGAGCCGTAGGCGCCCTCGGCGTTGGAGAAGACGCGCAGGCTGGCGGTCTCCATGTCGCAGCCGATCTTCTCGGCATAGGCCAGCGCATTGGCGCGCACGAAGTTCATCTCGGCGGGTTCGTCGGCGGTGGCGGCCTTCCAGGCGGCCTCCGCCAGCATCCGGGTCTGCAGCGGCAGCAGGTCTCGGAAGATGCCCGAAAGCGTCATGATCACGTCGATGCGAGGGCGTCCCAGCTCTTCCAGCGGGATGAGATCGGCGCCCGCGAGCCGCCCGAAACTGTCGAAGCGGGGCCGCGCCCCGAGAAGCGCCAGCGCCTGGGCGAGCGGCCCGCCGTCGGACTTGATGTTGTCGGACCCCCACAGCACGACCGCGATGCTCCGGGGCACCTCCTCGTGGGTCGCAAGCAGGACCTCGGCCTGCCTGGCCCCCTCCCGGCAGGCGAATTCGGTCGGCATCCGGAAGGGATCGAAGGCGTGGATGTTCCGCCCCGTCGGCAGCACGTCGGTGGAGCGGATCAGGTCGCCGCCGGGCACCGGCGCGGTGTAGCGCGCCTCGAGCGCGTTGAGGATCGCGGGAATCTCGTGGTCGCCGCCGATAAGCTCGGCCACCCGCGCCCGGGTCTCCTCGTCCAGGTCCTCGATGAGCGCGAGGTAGTCGGCCTTCTGCGCCTCGGTCATCGGCCGGCCGAGCACATGCAGCCCCTCGGGAATGAGCGCGTCCTCGGTCTCCAGCAGCTTCAGCCACAGCGCCTCGGCCGGCTGGCCGCCCATGTCCACCGCCTCCGCCTGCTCGGCGATCAGCGTCTCGAGTTCGGCGCGCGAGGGGTCGTCCCCGGCCATCGCGCGCCAGCGCGTGAGCGAGTCCTTGAGTTCGGACAGCCCCTTGTAGAGGCCCGACGCGGCCAGCGCCGGGGTCAGGTGCGTGATCGTCACCGCGCCGGACCGGCGCTTGGCGAGGCTCGCCTCCGACGGGTTGTTCGAGGCGTAGAGGTAGATGTTCGGCATCTCGCCGATCAGGCGGTCGGGCCAGTCCATCGCGCCCATTCCCGCCTGCTTGCCCGGCATGAACTCCAGCGCGCCGTGCATCCCGAAATGCAGGATGGCGTCGGCCTCGTAGGTGTTGCGCAGCCAGAGGTAGAAGGTGACGAAGGCGTGCGTCGGCGCAAAGCCCTTCTCGAAGAGCAGGCGCATCGGATCGCCCTCGTAGCCGAAGGCGGGCTGGATACCCACGAAGACGTTGCCGAACTGGTGGCCCAGCACGAAGACGCCGCGCCCGTCCGACTGGATCTTGCCCGGCGCCGGGCCCCACACGGCCTCGATCACCTTCAGCGGCGGGGTGTTGCGGACGATCTCGTCGGCGCTGACATAGGCCGCGACATTCGCCTCCTGCCCGTATTGCCGGGCGTTGCCCTCCAGCACCGCCGCGCGCAGCGCCTCGACGCTTTCGGGCGGATCGAGGTCGTAGCCGGCCGCGGCCATGCGGTGCAGCGTGTTGTAGAGGCTCTCCCATACGGCGAGGTAGGCGGCGGTGCCCACGGCGCCGGCGTTCGGCGGGAAGCCGAAGAGAACGACGCCCACCTTCTTCTCGGCGTTCTGCTTGCGCCGCAGGCGGATCTGGCGCTCCACCCGCTCGGCGAGGCTGTCGATGCGCTCGTGGCAGGGCGCCATGTCGCGGCTCTCCTGCTCGACGTGGCAGGCGTAGCGGCAGCCCTGGCAGGGCTCGGTCCCGTGCCGGCCCGCGAAGACGCAGGGGTTCGTCGCGCCGTCCAGTTCGGGCAGCGCGATCAGCATGGCCGTCTCGATCGGGCCGAGGCCCTGCGCGGAGGAGGCCCATTGCGCCAGCGTCTGGAATTCCAGCGGATGCGCGGCGAGATAGGGCACGTCGAGCGCCTTCAGAACGCCCACCGCCGCCTCGCTGTCGTTGTAGGCGGGCCCGCCCACGAGGCTGAAGCCCGTGAGCGAAAGCAGCGTGTCGATCGTGGCGCCGGCCTCGTCGCGGAAGACCTTCTCGATCGCGGGCCGCCCGTCGAGCCCCCCCGCGAAGGCCGGCAGAACGCGCAGCCCCTTCGCTTCCAGCGCCCGGATCACCGCGTCGTAATGCGCGGTGTCGCCCGAAAGGACGTAGCTGCGCATCATCAGAAGACCGACGGTGCCGCGCGCGCCCTGCGGCGCGGGCATCTCTGCGGGATCCTCGGTGATGCGGCCGGGAAGATCGGGGTGATAAAGCCCCGTGTCGGGATACTCCACCGGGGCCGGGGCCTCGCCGCCGCGCCACGCCTCGTGGCGGCAGTCGCGCGAGATCAGGAAGCGCATCAGCGACTCGATGTTGTCGTCCGACCCGCCGAGCCAGTACTGCATCACCAGGAACCAGGCGCGCAGGTCCTGCGCCTTGCCCGGGATGAAGCGCAGGATCTTCGGCAGGCGCCGCAGCATCCGCATCTTGCTCTCGCCCGAATCCGACGAGGGTTTGGACGAACCGCGCAGCCGCTTGATCAGCTTGCGCACGCCGCTGTCGGGCGCGGCCATGTCGAGTGTGCCCATCCGCGTCAGCTTGACGATCTGCGCGTCGGCGATCACGCCCGCCATCGCGTCGCAGTGATCCCGCCGGGCCTGAAGATGCGGCAGGATCGGCTTCACGTGCTCCTCGAGGAACAGCAGGTTGGCGATCACGATGTCCGCGCTTTCGACCGCCTCGACCGCGCGCTCGAAAGCGCCGGGCGTCTCGCCCCACTCGGCCGCCGCGTGGAGGGACACCGACAGCCCCGGAAACTCGTGCGACAGCCGCTCGGCGACCCGGTCGCAGGCGCTCGCCGCGTGGGAATCGAGCGTGATGATCGTCACGCGGTAGCCGGGCATCCGGCCCTTGATCATCCCGTCATCGCGCATAGTGAGCCTTCGCCTCGTAGAGGGTGTCGACGTCGATCTCGGCCACCCCGCGCTCGCGCGCGAAGGCCTCGGTGTTGCGCTTGGCCTTGCCGCGCACGAAGAAGGGGATCTTCTTGAGCTCCTTTTCCGCCGCGGGCCGCCAGACGATCTCGATGCCGCCCGACGTCGCGCCCGGCCCTTCTTCTTGGACAGAAATACTCCGGGGGGCGTCCGGCGCAGCCGGACGGGGGGCAGCGCCCCCCTCTTGCACCGTCGCCGCCGGGCGCCGTGCCGGGGAATGCGCCGCGTGATGCGACGGCCCCGCCTCGTCGTGGAACTCGAAATCCTCGCGGAACATGTGCAGCAGGTGCTCCTCGAGGCCCATGACCAGCGGGTGCACCCAGGTGTCGAAGATCACGTTCGCGCCCTCGAAGCCCATCTGGGGCGAATAGCGGGCGGGGAAGTCCTGAACATGCACGGGCGCTGAGATCACGGCGCAGGGAATGCCGAGGCGCTTGCCGATATGGCGCTCCATCTGCGTGCCGAGGATCATCTCGGGCGCGGCGGCCTCGATGGCGGCCTCGACCTCGAGATAGTCGTCGGTGACCGTGGCCTCGACGCCGTACTCCTTGGCCACGCGGCGGATGTTGCGGGCCTGCTCGCGGTTGTAGCAGCCCAGGCCCACCACCTCGAAGCCCATCTCGTCCCGCGCGATGCGCGCCGCCGCGGCGACATGGGTGCCGTCGCCGAAAAGGAAGACGCGCTTGCCGGTAAGGTAGGTCGAATCGACGCTCGCCGAATACCACGGCAGGCGCAGGCGGTTTTCGTCGGCGCGGACGGGCAGGCCGGTGATGTCGCTCACCTCCTGCAGGAAATCGCGTGTCGCGCCCACGCCGATCGGCACCGTCTTCGTGAAGGGCAGGCCGAGTTCGCGCTCCATCCAGCGCGCGGCGCTTTCGGCGGTCTCGGGATACATCAGCACGTTGAAATGCGCCGCGCCCAGCCGCGTGAGGTCCTCGGGCGTGGCGCCCATGGGGCCGACGACGTTCACGCCGATGCCCATTTCCTCCAGATGCCGCGTCACCTCGACGATGTCGTCGCGGTGGCGGAAGCCGAGCGCCGTGGGCCCGATCAGGTTGGCGGTGATCTCTTCGGTCTTCTCCACCGGGCGCGCGAGCGCCTTCACCAGCTGGAAGAAGGTCTCGTCACAGCCGAAGTTTTCCTTGCGCTGGTAGCTTGGCAACTCCAGCGGCACGATCGGCACCGGCATGCCCATCGTCTCGGCCATGCCGCCGGGGTCGTCCTGGATGAGCTCCGCGGTGCAGGAGGCGCCGACGATCATCGCCTGCGGCCGGAAACGGTCGTAGGCGTCCTGGCAGGCGGTCTTGAAGAGGTCCGCGGTGTCGCTGCCCAGGTCGCGCGCTTGGAAGGTGGTGTAGGTGACCGGCGGGCGGTGATCGCGCCGCTCGATCATGGTGAACAGCAGATCGGCATAGGTGTCGCCCTGCGGCGCGTGCAGCACGTAGTGCAGCCGGCTCATGCCCGTCGCGACGCGCATCGCGCCGACATGGGGCGGGCCTTCGTAGGTCCAGACCGAGAGCTTCATTCCGCGGCCTCCAGCTTCAGCAGGTCGTGCCGGCGGATCGGGCGCGAGAAGAGCCCGGCCAGATCGCCCGCCTGTTCGTAGAAATGCACCGGCGTGAAGACGAGCTCGATCGCCCACTTCGTCGTGAGCCCTTCCGCCTCCAGCGGATTGGCGAGGCCCAGGCCGCAGACCGTGAGGTCGGGGCGCGCGGCGCGCACGCGGTCGAGCTGCAGGTCCACATCCTGCCCCTCCGAGAGCACCGGACCCTCGGCGAGCAGGTCGAGGTCGACCCCGACCACCTGCTTGTTGATGTAGGGCGCGCCCACCTCCACCGCGTCCATCCCGCATTCGCGCGTCAGGAAGCGCGCGAGCGGGATCTCGAGCTGGCTGTCGGGGAAGAAGAAGACGGAGCGCCCGTTCAGGACCTCGGCCGCCTGGGCGACGGCCTTGCGCGCGCGGGCGCGCGGCGCGGCCGTGACCTCCTCGAAGCGCTCATCCGACACGCCGAACTCGGCCGCGACGGCGCGCAGCCACGCGGTCGTGCCCTCTTCGCCGAAGGGGAAGGGCGCGGGCAGATGCCGCGCGCCGCGGCGTTCGAGGCATTACAGCGTTTCGCCCAGGAAGGGTTGCGTCAGCGCGACGACAGTGTTCGGCCCGACCGCCACCTGGTCGCTCGCCCGCGCGGCGGGCAGCACGGTGACCGGCCCGACGCCGAGCTTGTCCAGCAGGTCGCGCGCCTGGTCCTCGACCACGTCGGGCAGCGCCCCCACCAGCATGAGCTGGCGCGCATCGGTTTCAGGCAGCACGGGCACCATCGAGGCGAGGCAGGCGTCCTCTCCCTCGGTGAAGGTCGTCTCGATCCCCGAGCCGGAGTAGTTCAGCACCCGCACCCGCGGGGCATGGCGCTGCGTGAGCCGTTCGGCCGCGCGCGCGAGGTCGAGCTTGATGACCTCCGACGGGCAGGAGCCCACGAGGAAAAGCTGGCGGATGTCGGGCCGGCGCGACAGCAGGCGCTCCACCTCGCGCTCGAGCTCCGCGTGCGCGTCCGCGAGACCCGCGAGATCCTGCTCCTCGAGGATCGCGGTACCGAAACGCGGCTCTGCGAAGATCATCACGCCCGCGGCGGACTGCAGAAGATGCGCGCAGGTGCGCGAGCCGACCACGAGGAAGAAGGCGTCCTGCATCTTGCGGTGCAGCCAGATGATTCCCGTCAGACCGCAGAACACCTCGCGCTGGCCGCGCTCCTTGAGAATCGGCGCGGTCCGGCATCCGGCGGCGGGCGGCGGGGCGAAATTACGGGTCATGCGGCCTCCCGCGCTGCAGCGGCATCGGCGGCCTGCGCTCCGAGGCGCGCCATGCGAAGTTTCCAGAGGAACTGGCCGGCGTTGACGACGTAGGCGGCGTAGGCCGCCAGCGCGATCGCCATCTCCGCGTTCGCGGAAAAGCCGCCCGACCAGACCATGTAGAGATAGGCGGTGTGCAAGGCGATCACCGCGAAGGAAAACACGTCTTCCCAGAAGAAGGCGGGCGCGAAAAGATACTGGCCGAAAACGACTTTTTCCCAGATCGCGCCGGTCACCATGATCGTGTAGAGCACGCCGGTCTTGATCACGACGGACCATGTCGCGGCCGCGTAACCCTCGCCGGTCAGAAGGAAGCGCAGGACGAGGGCGAGCGACACGAGAAACACCAGGAACTGCAGCGGCGCGAGCACGCCCTGGACCGGCGTCCAGATGGTGGAATCGCGGCGGGCGCGCTGCTCCGGGGTGTAAAGCAGGGGCGCGCCGGAGCTTGGCTGTGTCTGCATGTGCGGCGCCATCGGTCCTCCGCGGTTTCCAGTGTGCTTGGATGGATGCTACGGGGCCGGGCGCGAAAGTGTCAATAATAATTTACACCTTGGCGACCCCCAGACTGTCAGTTTTATCCGACTCACACCCCATGCGGCCATGAAACTCCGTTGTTTTTGATTTCCAAACGAAAGCACCTGAAATTTCGGAAAAATTTTTTGTGGCAAAAACAGGGCGCTACGCCATCGCGCGGGCGCGATGTGTCACGATCGTTTGACAGCGTTGGCGAGCAGTACGCACTGTTTTCGACAGGATCGGCCGGGCGGGTTGCCGGCGAGGATCCCTTGCGCCTGCTGACGGAGGACAGAATGCATCCCGTATCCAACAATCTGGAGTGCGCGCGCGAAGACGAGCGGAACTCGGGCACGACCATCGAGGCGCTGGCAGAGTCCGCGATCCGCCTGCTGGCCGAATCCCGACAGGAAACCGCGCCGGACAGCATCGACGGGTGGGTCGAGCGTCTTTGCGACGCGCTGCTCGCCGAGGTCGAGACCTCTCATCAACGCACGATCACCTCGCTTGTCGCGAGCGGCTTCAGCACCGACACGATCCACGACGTGATCATCCCGCGCGCGGCGGCGCGTCTCGGCGATCGCTGGGTCCGCGACGAGGTAAGCTTCGTGGACGTCACCACGGGCACCGCACGGCTTCAGCGCATCCTTCGCGACCGCCGCGCCTCCGGCCCGCTTCCCGCCCCGGCCCAGGCCGCGCCGCAGACGCTGGCGATTCTCGTCGTCGTGCCGGAGTTCGAAAACCACGCGCTTGGCGCCTTCGTCGCGGCCGACCAGTTCAACCGGCTGGGCCACCGTGTGCGGATGGCGATCGGCGGCCACCCCGATGAGCTTGCCGGGCAGATCGCGGCGGGCGGTTTCGACATGATCGGCGTAAGCTGCGCGACCGACCGCGCCGTGGACCGCGTGGGAGCGTTGATCGGCCACCTCCGCGCGGCGTGCGGATCGCTTCCGCCAGTCGTGGTGGGCGGCCAGGCCGTGGGCCATGTGCCCGATTTGCTGGCAAGATGCGGCGCCGATCATGCTGCGATGACGACACAGGGCGCGATCGAGGCCTGTGGCCTTGTTGCATCCCGGGTCGAACCACTATCTATGGAGCAGTCGTCATGAACACGGGGTTCATGGCGCAGCGATAGGAAGGACGCCGTGACCAAGCAGGGACGGATGCATGAACGGGTACGCGTCGGCGTACTACCCGCGCCGTCCCGCGTCGAGCGCATCATCGAGCAGTTCGCCGACATCGCGGTGGCAATCGACAGGACCGGCAAGGTCAAGGGCATCTCGGTCAGCCCCGACAGCCCCTATCTCGGCTGCCTCGACCATTGGGTGGGCCGCGATTTCCGGGACTTCCTCTCCGAGGACAGCAGGGCCAAGTTCGAAGATCGCATGGCGACGGTCCTGTCGGACCGCGATGCGATCGTGCGACCGATGGAGCTCAACCACGTCGACAACGCGAACTGGGAATTTCCCATTCGCTACACGCTCCACGACACCGGCGAAGACAACGGCATCCTGCTTCTGGGGCGCGACATGCAGCCCTTCGCGGATCTGCAGCAACGCCTTGTGCGCGAGCAGATGGCGCGGGAACGCGACCTCGAGCGGTTCCGCGGCGTGGAGACGCGGTATCGCGTCGTGTTCGATGCTGCCGCCACACCCATGATCACCGTGGATCCCGAGTCCGGGCGTGCGATCGACATGAACCGTGCCGCGATGGATCTGCTGGGCGTGAAGACCGACAACCTGAGCGCCAGCGCCCTGGCCCAGTGCTTCGAGGGCCGGCGCAAGGGCGAGTTCGGCGAGAGCCTGAAGACCGCCGCGGCATCCGAACACGGCACCGGCGTTCCGGCCGTGGTGCGCCGCACCGCCCGCGACGTGCGGCTCCTTCCCGAGTTCTTCCGGGCCTCCGGCGAGGTGTCGATGCTGGTCCGGATCGAGGCCCTGTCGGACGAGGAGGGAACCGGGCGCGAGCTTGCCCGTAGCCTCGCCCGGCTTTACGAGTATACGCCGGACGCGATCGTGCTGACGGACGCCAAGGGCGTGATCCGCGAGGCCAACGAGGGGTTCCTGCGCCTGACCGACGCGGCGCAGCAGCGCGACGTGGAAGGGCGTTCCATCGCGGATTTCCTCGCCCGCGGCTCGGTCGACATGAAGCTCATTCTCGAAGCGCTCGAGAAGACCGGCAAGATCAAGGGGTACGCGGCACAACTCGAAAGCGTCGTCGGCATGCGCGCGACCGTCGAGCTTTCGGCCGCCAGGCTTCGCGGCCGCGTGGACCGGGGCATCGGCTTCATCCTCCGTGACGTGACGACGTCCCAGCCGCGCGGCATCGCCGAGGCCGGCGCCGCCGTCAGCGACGAGGCCATGCAGAACGTGATGGACCTCGTGGGCACCGCGTCGCTCAAGGAACTCGTCGGCGCGACGACCGACGTCGTGGAAAAGCTCTGCATCGAGACGGCGATCCGCCTGACCGACAACAACCGCGTGGCCGCGGCCGAGATGCTCGGCCTGTCCCGGCAAAGCCTCTACGTGAAGCTCCGCAAATACGGCCTCATCGACAGCAGCAACGACCCCGACGAATAAAGCGCGACAGGCAAGAAAACCCTTTCGCGACTCTCGATTGTATAGTTTACTTGACACATGAGTGTCTTGGAAAACTTACAGTCCGAGCGTCGGCTGCCTGAACCCGGGGCGGTTCTGACGCTTCTGAAACCGATCACCTGGTTTCCGCCGATGTGGGCCTACCTGTGCGGCCTCGTCTCGGTCGGCGCGAACCCTTTCGACAGTCTGGGCCTCGTGCTGCTCGGCGTGGTGCTGGCCGGCCCGCTCGTCTGCGGGATGAGCCAGGCCGCGAACGACTGGTGCGACCGCGAGGTCGACGCCATCAACGAACCGGACCGCCCGATCCCCTCGGGGCGCATTCCCGGCCGCTGGGGCCTCTGGATAGCGCTCGCGATGTCGGCGCTGGCGCTCGTCGTCGGCTGGCAGCTGGGCCCCTGGGGATTCGGCGCGACGGTGGTGGGCGTCATCGCCGCCTGGGCCTATTCGGCCGAGCCGGTGCGGCTGAAGCGGTCTGGCATCGCCGGGCCGGGCCTTGTCGGCCTCTCCTACGAAACGCTGCCGTGGTTCACCGGCGCGGCCGTCCTTTCGGCGGGCGCGCCCTCGCCCGAGATCGTGACCATCGCCCTGCTCTACGGCGTTGGCGCGCACGGCATCATGACCCTGAACGATTTCAAGGCGCTGGAAGGCGACCGTCAGACCGGGGTCGAATCGCTGCCGGTCGTTCTGGGCCCGGAACGCGCGGCCCGGGTCGCGGCATGGGTGATGATCCTGCCGCAGATCGTGGTGTTCACGCTGCTCGCCGGCTGGGGCCGCGAATGGCACGCGGCGGCGATCGCGGTGCTGATCCTCGGACAGATCTGGGCGGCGCAAGTGATGATGCGCGACCCGAAGGGCAAGGCGCCATGGTTCAACGGCACGGGCGTGGCGATGTATGTCTCGGGCATGATGATCGCGGCCTTCGCGCTTCGCGTGCTGGGAGGTGCGGGATGACGCTGTCCTGGCTATCGATCTTCCGGCTGGGGCTCGTGCAGATGAGCCTCGGCGCGATCGTGGTGCTCACGACCTCCACCCTCAACCGCCTGATGGTCGTCGAACTGGCGCTGCCCGCGGTGCTGCCGGGCCTTCTGGTCGCATTGCATTACGGCATCCAGATCACGCGCCCGAACTGGGGCTTCCTGTCGGACGCGGGCGGCAACCGGACGCTCTTCATCGTGGGCGGCATGGCGGTCCTCGCGGCCGGCGGCTTCGGGGCGGCCTGGGGCGTCGTCCTTCTGGACACGAGCTTCGCACTCGGCCTTTCGGTGTCGATCCTCGCCTATGCGCTGATCGGGATCGGCGTCGGCGCCTCGGGCACCTCGCTGCTCGCCCTGCTCGCCACCGCCACGGCGCCGCCCCGCCGCGCCGCGGCGGCCACGATCACCTGGCTGATGATGATTCTCGGCATCGCCGTGACCGCGGGGACGGTGGGCGCCTTCCTGGAGCCTTACAGCCACGCGCTCCTGCTGCGCATCGTCGCCGTCGTGACCTGCAGCGCGGTCCTTCTCACCCTGGTCTCCGTCTGGGGGATCGAGCGTCGCGTCGCGGCGCAGCCGTCGCATGACGAGATGAGCTTTCGCGAGGGCCTGCGCGAGGTATGGGGTGAGCCTCATGCCCGCAATTTCACGATCTTCGTCTTCCTGTCCATGACCGCCTATTTCATGCAGGAACTGATCCTCGAACCCTTCGCCGGCCTCGTCTTCGGGCTGACGCCGGGACAGTCCACCACGCTGTCGGGCGCGCAGAACGGCGGCGTGTTTCTGGGCATGCTGCTCGTGGGCATTGCCGCGACCGGTTTCCGGCTTGGAAGTCTTCGCAGCTGGGTCATCGCGGGCTGCCTCGGCTCGGCGGCAAGCCTCATCGTCATCGCCACCGCGGGCAGTCTCGGGCTTCGGCCGCTGCTGATGCCCGCCGTCGTGGCGCTGGGCTTTTTCAACGGGGTGTTCGCGGTGGCCGCCATCGGCTCCATGATGGCGCTTGCGGGCCGCGGCCGCGAAACGCGCGAAGGCACGCGCATGGGCCTCTGGGGTGCGGCGCAGGCCATCGCGGCGGGCTTCGGCGGGCTGGCCGGCGCGGCCGGCGCCGACCTGATGCGCCGCCTCTTCGACAGCGAGGCGACCGCCTTCGGCGCCGTCTTCCTGGCCGAGGCCACTCTTTTCCTCGTGGCGGCGCTGATGGCGCTCCGCGTGATCGAAACCACCCGCGCCGGACGTGGCGCGGCGCTGATGCCGGGAGAATGAAAGATGTATGATGTCGTCGTCGTGGGGGCTGGCCCCTCGGGTGCCACAGCCGCGGAAGACCTCGCCCGCGAGGGCCGCAAGGTCGCCTTCATCGACCGCGAGGGGCGCATAAAACCCTGCGGCGGCGCGATCCCGCCGCGCGCGATCCGGGATTTCGACATTCCCGAGGACCAGCTCGTGGCCAAGATCACCACGGCGCGGATGATTTCGCCCACCGGCCGCCAGGTCGACATCCCGATCGAGAACGGCTTCGTCGGCATGGTCGACCGGGAGCATTTCGACGCCTTCCTTCGCGACCGCGCGGAGGCCGCGGGCGCGGATCGCTACCGCGGCACGTTCACGAAGATCGAGCGCGACGAGACGGGCACGCATGTCGTCTTCCGCGACAAGGAGACGGGCGAGACCCGGCGGCTGACCACGACGCTGGTGATCGGCGCGGACGGCGCGCGTTCCGGCGTGGCGCGGCAGGAAGTGCCGGGCGGCGACAAGATCCCCTACGTGATCGCCTATCACGAGATCATCGAGGCGCCCGGCAAGATCGGCAGCTACGACCCCGAGCGCTGCGACGTCGTCTATGACGGGCGCATCTCGCCCGATTTCTACGGCTGGGTGTTCCCCCACGGCAAGTCGGCGAGCGTCGGCATGGGCAGCATGGTGAAGGAGGTGGACGTGAAGCAGGCCACCGCCGATTTGCGCGCGGCCTCCGGCCTTGCCGATTGCCCGACCATCCGGAAGGAGGGCGCGCCCATCCCGCTCAAGCCACTCGACCGCTGGGACAACGGCCGCGACGTGGTGCTTGCCGGCGACGCGGCGGGCGTCGTCGCACCCTCCTCGGGAGAGGGGATCTTCTATGCCATGATGGGCGGGCGCGTCGCCGCCGCGGCCGCCGCCGCGACGCTGACCTCGGGCCAGACCGCCAAGCTCAAGCTCGCCCGGCACCTCTTCATGCGCGAGCACAAGAGCGTCTTCAAGATCCTCGGCGTGATGCAGGACGCCTATTACCGCTCCGATGCGCGGCGGGAACGCTTCGTCTCGCTGTGCCACGACGTGGACGTGCAGCGCTTGACCTTCGAGGCCTACATGAACAAGGAACTCGTGAAATCCCGCCCGCTCGCCCATATAAAGATCGGGCTGAAGAACCTCGCCCACCTCTCCGGGATCGTCAGGGAAACCTATACATGAGCCTCACCGTCCCCGCCTGGGTCAACGGCGCGCTTACGCCGGTCGAGAAGCTGGAGGCGCATCGCCGCGGGCTGCGGCACAAGGCGGTGTCGGTCTTCGTGATGCACGGCGACGAGGTCCTGCTCCAGCGCCGGGCGCTCGGGAAATATCACACGCCTGGGCTCTGGGCGAATTCCTGCTGCACGCATCCGGGCTGGGACGAGGCGCCGCAGGACTGCGCGCGCCGCCGCCTGCATGAAGAACTCGGCAGCGAGGGATTGCCGCTGACCTATCGCGGACAGCTGGAATACCGCGCGCCGGTGGGCGGGAACCTTATCGAACACGAGGTCGTGGACGTCTTCGTCGCCCGGGCCGGGCGCCGTATCGCGCCGGCACCGGACCCAGAGGAGGTCATGGCGACGCGCTCGCTTCCGCTCTCCACGCTCGGGGAGGAGGTCTCGCGCGACGCCGACCGGTTCACGCGCTGGCTCCGGATCTACCTGGAGCGGCACCGGGCGGAGATCTTCGGCCGCGTGATGGCCTAGCCGCGCGCCCCGGGGTCCGCGGACATGCAACCGGGCGATCCGGTCATCCTCGGTCTCGCGGGCAGCCTTGGCGCGGGGCTCATGACGGGCGCCGGCGCGCTTCCGGTCCTTTTCGGACGCCGCGTGTCCGAACGCACGTCGAACACGCTTCTGGGTTTCGCGGCGGGCGTGATGCTGACCGCGAGTTTCTTCTCGCTGATCCTGCCCGCGATCGACCACGCCGGCGAGCGCTACGATGGGCGGCTGCCCCCGGCGCTCATCGCCTCGGCCGGGATCCTGCTCGGGGTGGCCGCGATGTGGGTTCTGAACGAGCGCGTGCCCCACCGGCATTTCGTCTCGGGCCCCGAGGGCCCGTCGGGTACACGGCTCGAGAAGATCTGGCTTTTCGTCATCGCCATCACGCTGCACAACTTTCCCGAAGGCATGGCGGTGGGCGTGGGCTTCGCCTCCGGCGACGTGGGCAAGGGTGCCGCGCTCGCCCTCGGGATCGGGCTTCAGAACATGCCCGAGGGGCTCGCGGTGGCGCTCGCGCTCGTGGGCGAACGCTATCCTCCGGGCCGCGCCGTGCTGATCGCCACGCTGACCGGGCTGGTGGAGCCGGTTGGGGGCCTTCTGGGCGCCGCCGCGCTCATGCTTGCCGAGCCTCTTCTGCCCTGGGGCCTCACCTTCGCGGCGGGCGCGATGCTTTACATCATCAGCCACGAGATCATCCCCGAGACGCACCGCTCCGGCTACCGCAAACAGGCGACCGCCGGGCTGACCGTGGGCCTTGTCGTGATGCTGATTCTCGACGTGGCGCTGGGTTAGCCGGCGCGGCGGCCGCGCATCTCCTGCGAGACCGCGCCCTCGAGCCCGGTGGAACCGTAGAGCCAATCCACCGTGTCGTACCAGTCCTCCGGGCTCTTGGCCCGCATGATCGCGTTCCTCAGCTCCGCATGGGCCCCCGCCGGGTGGTAGACATGCTCGCCCACCGCGCGCGACTGGAGCTGCACCCGCGCGGTGCGCAGCGCGCGGCGCGCGTTGTAGGCCGGAAGCGCCGCCGCGACATCGCCGCCGGCCGCCTCCATCTCGTGGGCGAGCGCCACCGCGTCCTCCATCGCCATGCACGCGCCCTGCGCCATGTATTGCAGCATGGGGTGCGCCGCATCGCCCAGAAGCGCCACGCTCCCGTCCACCCAGTTCGCCACCGGCTCCCGGTCGCAAAGCACCCAGAGCTTCCAGTCCTGTCCCTTTTCGATGATCTGCCGCGCCATCGGCGCGACATGCTCGAAGCCGCGGCGCACCTCGTCGTGCGAGACCGGCTTGCCCGCCGCCGGCTCGGCTGCATGGTTGTGATAGGTCACGACCAGGTTGAAGAGCTTCCAGCCCGAGAGCGGGTAGTGCACGATATGGCACTTCGGACCGGCCCAGAGCGTCGCGGCGTTCCAGCGCAGCTCCTCCGGCATCTCCTCGACCGGGATCACGCTCCGGTAGGTGGTGTGGCCGGAAACGCGTGGCGCGCCGCCCCCCGCGAGTTGCGCGCGTATGGGCGACCAGAGACCGTCGGCGCCGATAAGCGCGCGGCCCGTCACGCGCTCACCGGACTCGAGGATCGCGGTCGCGGTCTCGCCGTCCTGCGCGTAGCTCGCGACGGCAGACGAGGTCCGCAGCTCCACGAGCGGATGCGCTTCGCACGCCTTGAGGAAGACGCCGTGCAATTCGCCCCGGTGCACCACGGCGTAGGGGTTGCCCATCCGTGCGCGGAACGCCTCTCCGAGCGGGATGCGGCAGATTTCCTCCGCCGTCAGCGCGTCCATCAGGCGAAGGCTGTCCACGTAGACCGCCATCTTGCGCGCCGTCTCTCCGACGCCGAGATAATCGAAGGCATGGAAGGCGTTCGGGCCGAGCTGGATGCCCGCGCCGATCTCGCCGAGTTGGCGCGCCTTCTCCAGCACCAGCACGGGGATTCCCGCACGGGCGAGGCCGATGGCGGCCGCGAGGCCACCGATACCGCCTCCGGCGATCAGGACGGGCCGTTGGGTCACGGGGCTACTCCGCCGGACCGATGGCGAGCGAGATGGGCGCGAGCCCGTCCACCCCGCCCTCGATCCGGTCCCCCGGCTCCACCGGGCCGACCCCCGCGGGCGTGCCCGTCATGATCAGGTCGCCCGGACGCAGGTGATAGAACTTCGAGAGGTCCGCGACGATCTCGGGCACCGAATGGATCAGGTCGGAGAGACGGGCGTCCTGCCTGATCTCGCCGTTGACGGAAAGATGGATGCGCTGCGGGCCGATCTCGCCCAGTTCGGCGGCCCGGGTCATCGGCGCGAAGACAGCGGAGCCCTCGACATCCTTGCCGAGATCCCAGGGCCGCTGCTTCTCGCGGGCCTTGAGCTGCAGGTCGCGCCGCGTCATGTCGAGGGCGCAGCCATAGGCGTAGATCGCGTCCAGCGCGTCGGCCGCGCTTACCCGGAAGGCCGGCGCGCCGATGGCCAGCGCCAGTTCCATCTCGTAGTGAAAGTTCTCCGTACCCGGCGGGTAGGGCAGCGTCGCGCCCGAGGCGAGGAAGGCCGAGGGCGACTTGGTGAAGTAGAAGGGCGCCTCGCGGTCGGCCTCCACCCCCATCTCGGCGGCGTGGGCGGCGTAGTTGCGCCCCACGCAGAAGATGCGCCCCACCGGATAGAGCGCCGCCTCGCCCGCAACGGGAACACCCGGCGTGGCCGGCGGTTCGAACAGGAAATCGGTCATGCAGTCCTCCCTTGCCGGCGGTGCCGGCTCTCATACGACCTGTACGAATGATAAGTATACTTGTCAATTATCGGACACGCGCCTACCCTTCCGGGATGCTGGACCTTCACGAGATGCCGGGCCACCTGATCCGGCGGCTGCACCAGATCTCGGTTTCGGTCTTCGCCGGCGCGATGCGGCGGGCGGGCCATGACCTGACCCCGGTGCAGTTCGCCGCGCTTTCCGCGCTCGCCCGGAACCCGGGCGTGGACCAGGCGACGCTCGCGGGCCTCATCGCCTACGACCGCGTGACGATTGGCGGCGTGGTGGACAGGCTGGAAGCCAAGGGGCTCGTCGAACGGGATGTCAGCGCCCGCGACCGGCGCGCCCGGGTGCTGCGGCCGACACGGGCCGGCGAGGCGCTGCTCGCTGAGGCCGATCCCGTCGTGCGTGCCCTTCAGGACGAGATCCTGTCAGGGCTCGACCCGGCCGAACGCACCGAGCTGGTACGCCTGCTCCGCAAGGCGGCAGAGGCCGGCAACGCGCGCAGCCGGGCCCCCTTGCAGGACGCGGGCAGGCGTGTCGGAAACGGGTGACCCGCGGCGCCCGGGCTGACGGAGAGGCCGAAATGGAGCCTTCAGGCCCGCGCGTGCAAGCCGTGTCTGGCTCCGGCGTGAACGCCCGAGGGCTGCCCTTGCCGGCGCTGCCGTGGTTTCGGCGGTCCCGCCGCCTTGCCTTGCCCTAACGCACGGCAGGGAACGGCACGACGCCCGGAGCGACCGCCTCGCCGCGGCCAAGCGCGTCGCGCACGGCGGAGGCGATGTCCGCCGCGCTCATTCCGGCCGCCGCATACATGTCTTCGGGCCTGGCCTGGTCGATGTAGCGGTCGGGCAGGCCGACGTTGCGGATCGCGAGACCACGGTCGAACGCGCCATGCCGGGCGAGCGCGTGCATGACGAACGCCCCGAATCCGCCCATCGCACCCTGCTCCAGCGTGATCAGCGCGCCGTGGTTCCGCGCAAGTCGCAGCAGCAGCGCCTCGTCCAGCGGCTTGGCGAAGCGGGCGTCGGCGACGGTGACGGAGATGCCGTCGCGATCCAGCACCTCGGCCGCGCGGAGCGCCTCGGAAAGATGCGCGCCGTAGGAGAAGATCGCCGCGTCAGTCCCCTCGCGGAGAACGCGGCCGCGCCCGATCTCGAGGGGTTGGCCCGCCTCGGGCATCGCGACCCCGACGCCCGCGCCGCGCGGGTAGCGGAAAGCGATGGGCCCCTCGTCGAACGCCGCCGCGGTGGCCACCATGTGGACGAGCTCGGCCTCGTCCGCGGCGGCCATCAGCGTCATGCCCGGCAACGCGCCGAGATAGCCGATATCGAAGGCTCCTGCGTGGGTCGCTCCGTCGGCGCCCACAAGCCCCGCCCGGTCGATGGCGAAGCGCACGGGCAGCCCCTGAAGCGCCACGTCATGCACCACCTGGTCGTAGCCGCGCTGAAGGAAGGTGGAGTAGATCGCGCAGAACGGGCGCAGCCCGCTCGCCGCCATGCCCGCCGCGAAGGTCACGGCGTGCTGCTCTGCGATGCCGACGTCGAAGACGCGGCCCGGGAAACGCTTCGCCATGCGGTCCACGCCGGTGCCGCCCGGCATGGCCGCCGTCACCGCGACGATCTTCGGATCGCGCGCCGCCGCCTGGGTCAGCGCGTCGCCGAAGACACCGGTATAGGACGGCGCGGCGGGCGTCGATTTCGCCTGCGTGCCGGTCGCCACGTCGAACTTCGCCACCCCGTGATACTTGTCGGCGGCGCTTTCGGCGGGGGCGTAGCCCTTGCCCTTCACCGTGCAGCAATGGATCAGGACCGGCCCGGTGGCCCGCGCCCGCGCCGCGCGCAGGACGGGCAGGAGCTGGCTCATGTCGTGGCCGTCGATCGGGCCCACATACTCGAAGCCGAGCTCCTCGAAGAGCGTGCCCTGCCCGGTCACGCCGGTGACGAGCTGGCGGGCGCGGCGCGCGCCCTCCCGCATGGGCGCGGGCAGCGCGGCCTCGAACCCCTCGGCGAGCGAGCGCATCCGCGCCAGCGGCTCGTTGGCGTAAAGCCGCGACAGATAGCGCGACATCGCGCCGACGGGCGGCGCGATCGACATCTCGTTGTCGTTGAGGATCACGAAAAGGCGCCGCCCCTCGTGGCCCGCGTTGTTGAGCGCCTCGTAGGCCATGCCCGCGCTGATCGCGCCGTCGCCGATCACGGCGATCGCATCGCCCGTGGGCTGACCCATGTCGCGCCCCACGGCGAAGCCGAGCGCGGCGGAAATCGAGGTGGAGGAATGCGCGGCGCCGAAAGGATCGTGCTCGCTTTCGGCGCGCTTGGTGAAGCCCGAAAGCCCGTCCTTCTGGCGAAGCGTCCGGATGCGGTCGCGCCGCCCGGTCAGGATCTTGTGCGGATAGCACTGGTGGCCGACGTCCCAGACGAGCTTGTCCATCGGCGTGTTGAAGACGGCATGGATCGCCACGGTGAGTTCGACGACCCCGAGGGAGGAGCCCAGATGCCCGCCCGTCTCGGAGACGGCGGAGATCACCTCGTCGCGCAGCTCGTCGGCCAGCGCGGCGAGGTCCCGGTCCGGGAGGTGGCGCAGGTCCGCGGGCCCGGCGACACGGTCGAGAAGAGGGGTCTGGGGCAACGTCATCGTGTCCTCCGTCATGTACCGACCCGGGGGTCGGCGCCGCGCCCGAAGTGCAAGCAGCTGGCGCGGCGCCGGTTTCCTGTCGCCAACAGGAAGGGAACCGGGGCCTGGGCCCCGACGCCCGGGCCACCCCTCGCAGGGCCGGCCCGAACGCGGCGTGGGGCGGGGCGGCGCGACGCCGCCCCCGTGCCCCTATTCGGTCAGCGCCGCCTGATCCGCGGGCGTGTCGTAGACCGGCTCCCCGCTCGTCGTGGCGAGCTCGGGCCAGTCGGCGATGACGTTGGTGCCCTGCAGCGGCTGCTGGTAGCCCTGGTGGCAGGTCTTGCAGGCGGCCTTGGGCGCGTCGCCGTGCACCGGGCCCAACCGCTCGGGCGGATAGAGCCCCTCGATCGGGATCAGGTACTCGTTGTTGAGTTCGAGCACCATCTGGATGCCCAGATTGGCGGTGGCCCATTGCGGCGTGATCTGGCCGGACGACGCGTAGAAGGCCCGGCTGTTGTGGCAGAACAGGCAGTTCACGCCGAGCGAGTTGCTGACGTAGTTCATCAGCGAGTAGGTCCGCTCGGTGTGCTGGATCAGCGGGTCGTTGGCGATGTCGTTCTCCACACGGCTTTCCAGATCGTGCACCGCGATCACCCCGTAGTTCACCAGGTACTCCTCGAGCGCGTCGGAGGGCAGCGAGGTGTACTGGCTGAGGGGGGTCACCCGGTTCTGGACGGCCGACCAGCCTTCCATGGTCTCCACCGTGGGCGTGGCGCGGAACCATATGTTGTTCGGCACCGGCTGCCCGCGATGGCAGGTGTAGCAGGTCACGCCCACCTCCTTGTTCGCGTTGACGTGCCCGGCCCAGTTCTCGTTGATATTCTGGGTCATGCCGATCATCACGTGGCCCACCGCGGTCTGGTAGGATCCCGCATCCTCGAAAAGATCCGGAATCCCGGTCCAGGCGCGCATCGCCGTGAGCAGACGGACGTAGTTCTCGACCGTCAGGTTCTCCAGGCCCGGGGGCACGTTGTCCCGCGCGTCGCCGGCGGTCTCCTCGCCGCCCTGGGGCGGGATTGGCGCGGAGGTGGTCTCGAGAAAGCCGGCGATGGTCGGGTCCGGCGTCGCGAGATCGCTCTCGAACTCCGGAACCGACATCCCCGTGCCGCGCGGACCCGTCTGCAGGCTGTCGGTCGCGTAGGGCTGGCCCCAGCTGACGAGCAGGGCGGCGACGAAGACGGCCCCCCCGACCACGCCAACGCCGATGGCGGGGCCGTAGATGTTCGTGGGGTTCTCACGATTCCACTTGTTGAACCATTGGGGGAGCATCTCAGTTCTCCTGTCCGATGAAGGCCTCGTAGGAACCATAGGCCTCGTAGCCGTAGGAGCCATCGTATGCCGGTGCGAAGTTGTGCTCCTGGGCCCAGATGAACCAGTTGTCCACGACCGTTCCGGTAAGCAGGATCCCGATGCCGCCGGTGATCGGCGTCAGCACCGCGAACCACCACGCCCACCGGTGGATACCCTCCATCGTGGCGTTGAAGCCCATGGTCCAGCGCCAGAACAGCGCCGCCCGCTCGGAGGCCGTGCCACGGTCGTAGATCTGCTCCAGCTCCCGGTCGCCGCCGAAGCGGGACACCGCGAGGATCGTGCCGCCGTGCATCGCGAACAAGAGCACGGAGCCGTAGAGGAACACGATCGAGAGGCAGTGGAACGGGTTGTAGTAGAGGTTGCCGTAGCGGATCGAGAAGGCGGTCGTCCAGTCGAGGTGCGGGAAGATGCCGTAGGGCACCATCTCGGACCAGGAGCCCATCAGCACCGGGCGGAAGAGGCCCAGCACCAGGAAGAGCCAGATCGCCGCGCCGAACGCCCAGAAGACGTGCTTGCCCATCTTGTGTTCCTGCGCCAGCTGGTAGGAGCGCAGCCACCAGGCCAGCACCGAGACCAGAAGGAAGAACGAGGCGATCATGAACCACCCGCCGTCGTTGAGCGGCGGCATCGACAGGCCGTATTCCGGCCCCGGCGGCTCGAGCGCAAGCCAGAAGAGCTGGCGGATGAACTCGGGGATCGACCAGCCCACCTGGGCGAGCATGTTGAACCCGATGATGTTGAGCCACAGCGTCCCGGTGACGAGGCTGATGACCCCGGCATAGCCCAGATAGATCGGTCCGAGCTGCGCGTTGCCGATCCAGCCCAGGAGGTTCGAGAACCCTGCGCCGCCGGTACGCTCTTGGGCCATCAGGCCGCTGTCGTCCATTCCCATTTCGGCGGGTCCGCGGACCTGCACCTGCGTGAATATGTTCTGATACTCCGGCATGTCTTACATCCCCACCTGAGAGGGCCAGATCGGGAGCTCGAGCCACCAGTTCCACCATTCGGGCCAGCCCTTGGTCCAGACCGGACCCGAGATGATGATGCAGATGGCCGACCAGAAGCCGGCGTTGAGCGCCAGCAGCAGGCCCAGGCGATGGATGCCCAGCGTGCCCACCGAGTAGCCGATGAAATCGCGGAAGAAGGTGTCCTCGTGGTCCGGCGTCTTGGCCTCCTCGTCCTTCTCGGGGTTGGCCGCCGACAGGATCAGGCCGCCATGAAGGGCGAGCGCCAGGGTGGTGGTGAAGAAGAACGTCACCGCCAGCATGTGCGCCGGGTTGTAGTGGAAGTGCAGGTAGGCGTAGCCCGTGTTCGACACCCAGTCGAGGTGGCTGAAGATGCCGTAGGGAAATCCGTGCCCCCAGGCGCCCATCAGCACCGGGCGGAACACCACCAGCGTGACGTAGGCGAAGATCGCGAAGCCGAAGGCGACGGGCACGTGATAGCCGATGCCGAGCTTGCGGCAGATCTCCACCTCCCGGAGCGCCCAGCTCACGAAGGCGCCGATGGCGCAGATCGTGATGATCTGCCACAGCCCGCCCTCCATGAGCGGCGCCATGCCGAGCCCGTAGCTGAGATCGGGCGGCGCGATGTTGATGAGCCAGGGATTGAAGGTTCCCTGCTCTGCCGCGCCCCAGAAGATGAGGATCGTCCCCAGCGCGGCGAAGAAGGCGGTCGTGACCCCGAAGAAGCCTACATAGAAGGGGCCGACCCAGAAATCGAACAGGTCGCCGCCGATCAGCGTCCCTCCGCGGACGCGGTACTTTCTCTCGAAACTGAGCAAAGCCATTATCTTTCTCCGCGTTTGGCGGCTGGCCGGAGCGACCGAAAGCCGTCAGTGTTGCCGTGTCGGATTGCTGCGGGCGACCCGGGCCGCCCGCAGCCATGTCGGTGTGCCGTGGTCACCGTTCGTATTTCGCCGCAGCGATCTCGAACCAGTTGAAGCCATCGGTGCTGAGCAGCACGAGATGGATCATCACCGCGAGCAGGAAGAGGAACACGCCCTGGGCCACGAACACGCGGCGAGGGTCGAAGATCAGCCAGATCTTGTAGAACTTTGCCATCTTGTTTTCCTCCGATCAGAACCAGGGGAACCAGATGAAGGTCGCGATGTGCGCGACCACTGCAACGGCCACGAACAGCCAAAGGCCGCTCATGTAGACCGAGTGCAGTTCCTGGGCCTGTTCGTCTGTGAGACCTGTGAAGGACAGGTCGGTATTATCAGCCATGAACTTTCCTCCGGAACGTTAGACTGACGCCGCGATCCCCGCGGCCGGGTCCTTTGGAGCAGGATGCCCCGCCGGGTTCTGTCCGCCCCGAAGGCGGGCAGGGCTTTCTCCCGGTCCGAGCGTCACGCTCAGGCCGAGAAGATCACTGGCGTGATCCGGTCCGCCTCGGCCCAGGCGCGGGCGAGCGGCCCGTGCATGTTGAGCGAGCGTTGACCGATCACGTCGCGCACCCACGCGGCGGAGGCGAAGGGGATCGCCGCCGTGAAGATGAGTGCGAAATAGAACTGGAATTCGGCCCCGCGGCGCCGTCCGCAGCGGGTCCGGGTCGGGGGGGTAGAGGTCATGTCTGTCATTTTGTCAGCCCTCCTGAGCGTCGCGTTGTGAGGCCGGCGACAAGGCCTTGACGGTTTCGAGAACCACGCGCTCCGCGCCCTGTTCGAGCGCGGCGCGCTCGGCGGCGTCGCGCAAGGACTTCGCCGCCGAGATGCGTGTGAGAATGGGATGGGTCGCCACGATGCGGTCGAGTTCCGCCTGCGCGTCGGCGTCCCAGGGGAAATCGCGGCGCAGCCGCGTAGGCGTCGCGTCCGCCGCGTCCATCTCCGTGCCCAGCGGCAGGATGTGGAAAAGCGCGTCGAAAAGCCCGTTGCAGACTTCCTGCAGGACGTAGGTCGCGCCGGCATAGCCCATCATGGGCGTGCCCGTGGCGCGCCGGATCGCGGCACCCGGGAAGCTCGCCGGGATGAAGGCCGGCTGCGGGCCGTGGCCCTGCTTGAGTTCGGCCAGGTACATCTTCTCGTTGATGCTTCCCATCACGATCAGCGGCCGCTCGCGCGCCATCAGCGCCCGCACCTCCTCGTTGTTGGTCTTGCGGCCCGCCACGCGCGCCACCGCGAAGGCGCAGGGCAGCCCCAGATCGTGCTCGAGGTATTGGCGAAGGCCGCGGGCATAGGTCTCGTTCGCCACCACCGCGAAGCTCGCCGTGGCGAAGAAATCCTGCGTGACCGAGCGCCAGAGATCCCAGACCGGCTTGATGGTCGAGTGCTTCTCCGTCTCGATGAACGGCTCGGGATCGAGGCCCGTGAGCTCGCCCAGCTTGCGCAGGAACTTCGTGGTGCTCTCCACCCCGATCGGCGCCTGCAGGTACGGCTTGCCCAGCACCTCGGCGAGGCCGCGGCCGAACTCGCGGTACATCACCACGTTCACGTCGGCGTTCACGAGATCGCGCATCTCGGCCAGGTGGCTGCCCAGCGGCATCACCATGTTGACCTCCGCGCCGATGCCCTCGACCAGACGCCGGATCTCGGCGAGGTCCGAGGGCATGTTGAACACGCCGTACATGGGCCCGAGGATGTTGACCCGCGGTTTCGCGCCCTCGGGCCGCTTCTTCTCGGGCGGCATCCGGCCCTTCGTCATGCCGAACTCGGTGAAGATCCAGGTCATCGCCCGGTCGGCCGATTCCCACTGGTCCTCGTCGATGGTGCGCGGCAGGAAGCGCTGGATCGTCGTGCCCTGCGGCGTCACGCCGCCGCCGATCATCTCGGCGATGGAGCCGGTGACGACGACCGAGGGAAGCGCCGGGTCGAGCGTGTCCCACGCGCGCTTCATGGCGCCTTCGGTGCCCTCGCGGCCCAGCTCCTCTTCGGCGAGCCCGGTGACCACGATCGGCAACTCGTGCGGCGGCAGGCCGTCGGTGTAGTGCAGCACGCTCGTCACCGGCAGGTTCTCGCAGCCCACCGGGCCGTCGATCACGACCTGGAGACCCTTCACCGCGGTGAAGGCATAGACCGCGCCCCAGTAGCCGCCGGCCCTGTCATGGTCCTGGATCAGCATGTGGCCCTCCCGTCGTTTCCGGAGGTGGCGCGCAGGGTGCGTGAGATCACGCATCCTGCAGGGTGGTTGCGGCGGTCGGCACTCATATCATCTGCTCCGCCTTGGCCGCGCGCGCCTGCTTCTCGAGCTTCTTGCGGTGGCGCTCGGCGAACTCGGGATGCAGGTTGGGCGCACCTTCCCAGATGCCCGCCGTGTCGCCTTCGCCGACACCGTCGAAGAAGGCGCTCATGTGCTCCATGCGGTCCTTGTTCTCCATCGCGGCGCGCATGACCTGCTGAAGCGAGCCGGCGCCCGCGGGCCCCATCAGGGGCCGGGCCGAGATGAGGTTCGTGAAGTAGAGCGACGGGATCGACATCTCCTTGGCCTTCTGCACGACAGGCGTCGTGCCGATGGCGAGGTCGGGCCGGATGGCCTCCATCGCGGCACAGTCGTCCTCGAGGCTCGCGCGGAACTTGACCTTGGCGCCATGCGCCTCGAGCCAGGCGGCGTCCTCCTCGCTCCAGGGCGTTTTCGGGCAGGCGGAGCCGACATAGGCAACCTCCGCCCCGCTCTCGACCAGAAGCCGCGCCACCAGAAGCTCGCTGCCCTCGTAGCCGGAAAGCGTGATCCGTCCCTCCAGCCGCGCGCCCTCGAGCGCGCCCTTGATGGCTGGAAGCACGGCGTTCTGCGCCTCGGCGATCTTCTCGGCCGGGACGCCGTGCGCCTCGCCGATCGCCTTCAGCCAGGCGGCGGTGCCCTCGTAGCCCACGGGCGCCGAGCCCACGATCGGACGTCCGGCCGCCTGAAACTCGCGGATCGCGGCGGGGTAGAAGGGGTGGATCGCCGCGACCACCGCGCCGTCGAGCGCGGCGTAAAGCTCGCGCCACTCGCGGCAGGGCACGACCGGCCCGGCGGCAAGACCCGTGGGGTCGAGCATCCGGCCGATCATCATGGGATCGGCGGGGAACATCTCGCCTAGCATCGTCACGGTGGGGCGCGACGCGCGCCCGCCCTCGGGCGCCACGACCGGCCCGGCCTCGACCTCGGCGCGGGCGTAGTTCAGCATGGCGCCGGCAAGAACATCCTTCGCCTCGGCATGCGTGGGCACGCCGAAGCCCGGCACGTCGATGCCCACGATGCGCACGCCGTTGATCTCGTCCGGCAAGAGCCGCAGCGGCACGCCCGAGGCGGTCGGAACGCAGAGGTTCGTCACCACGATCGCGTCGAAGCGGTCGGGATCGGCCATCTCGTAGACCGCGTCGCGGATGTCCTCGAACAGCTTGCCCGTGACCAGCGTCTCGGAACTGAAGGGCACGTAGCCAACCGAGCGCCGCGCGCCGTAGAAATGGCTCACGAAGGTCAGGCCGTAGACGCAGCAGGCGCTGCCCGACAGCATCGTGGCCACGCGCCGCATCCGAAGACCCACGCGCAGCGAGCCGAAGGCAGGGCACATGCTTTGCGGCTTGTCGTGCGGCCCTTGCGGATAGTCGGCGGCATACTGGTCCAGGATTTCGGACTGGCCGGCCATGCGCGCGGCCTTCTCCATCTCCTGGCCCGAGTGGCAACCCATCCCGTCGGCCACACCGGCGGCGGCCGCGCCTTCCGGCGCGGAGGCGGTGCGGGTCTCGCCCCGGATCACCACGGCGTCGGCGGCGTCGTCGTAGCGCACCTCGTCGGTCATGCGGTCCTCCCGTCTTCATCCGGGGCGCCGGCGTGGCGGATGTCGTCGAAAAGCCGGCGAAGCTGTTCGGGCTTGGCCTGCGCCAGCATCCGGCGCAGCGCGGCGAGCTGGGGATCGCGAGCAGGCTCAGGCGTCGTCATAGATCACCTCCAGCGACTCCTTGGTCGCCGTGTACTTGCCACGCATGTCCTCGTCGGTCGCCGGCTCGAGCACGAAGTCGGCGCCGGTGTCCTTGCCCTCGAAAAGGCCGAGCAGCCCATCCTGGGACAGCGGCGTGGGATGCGTCGGCGGGGCTCCGGCCACGTTCTCGGCCAGCTCCGCGAAAAGCGCGCCCCACTGGGTCTCGTTGGTGCCAACGATCTCGTAGGAGGCCGATTTGCGGCGCAGGTCGTCGTCCTGCGGGATCGCGGCGAGAATGGGGATCTCAACCTGCTCGGCGAAGGCCTGGGCCTGGCCGGCCCCGTCGTCCTTGTTGACGACCATGCCGGCCACGCCAACATTGCCACCGAGCTTGCGGAAATACTGCACCGCCGAGCAGACGTTGTTGGCCACGTAAAGCGACTGCAGGTCGTTGGAGGCGACCACGATCACCTTCTGCGCCATGTCCCGCGCGATCGGCAGGCCGAAGCCGCCGCAGACGACATCGCCCAGGAAATCGAGCAGCACGTAGTCGAAATCCCAGTCGTGGAAGCCCAGCTTCTCCAGCAGCTCGAAGCCGTGGATGATGCCGCGCCCGCCGCAGCCGCGGCCGACCTCGGGCCCCCCAAGCTCCATCGCGAAGACGCCGCCGCGCTTGAAGCAGACGTCGCCGATCTTGACCTCCTCGCCGGCGAGCTTCTTCGCGGTCGAGGTCTCGATGATCGTGGGGCAGGCCTTGCCGCCGAACAGGAGCGAGGTGGTGTCCGACTTGGGATCGCACCCGATCAGCAGCACGCGCTTGCCCTGCTCGGCCATCATGTGGCTGAGATTGGCCAGCGTGAACGACTTGCCGATGCCGCCCTTGCCGTAGATCGCGATGATCTGGGTGTGTTTGGTCGGCTCCTCCGCGGGAACCTCAAGCGTCGGATCCTCTGCGGCCTCGTCGCGGAGACGCTGATCGAAATCCTTCAGGTTCGGCACTTCGTCCTTCACGCCGCATCCTCCCAGTCCAGAATCATTTTCAGGCATGCCGGATCCTCGAAGGCTGTCCGGTATGCGGTTTCGGCCTCCCGCGCGGGAACGCGGTGAGTGATCAGCCCCGCGAGAGAGAGCGCGCCGCTCTCCACCAGGGCCCGAGTCGCCGCGAGATCCTCGCGCGCCCATTCGGCGGCCACGCGAAGGCGCGCCTCCTTCAGGAAGGCGGGCGGGAAGGCGAAGGAGAGCCCTTCGGGATAGAACCCCGCGAGCACCACCTCGCCGCCTTTCGCCAGGCGTCCGATGAGGTCGTTCAGGATCGCCGCGTTGCCGGACGCGTCGTAGATCGCGCGGTAATCACGCCGCGGATCGTCGTCGGGGTGAATGACCTCGTAGCCCTCGGCGCCCGCGCGCCTGTCCTCGGCGACCTCCCACACGGTGGGAGCGGGGGCGCCCGCCGCGACGGTCAGCCGTGCGAGCAGCCGGCCCAGGACCCCGTGACCGACGACGAGGTCGGGCACCGTCTTGTCGAGGCCGGCCATGGCGTGGCGCGCCGTGGCCGCAAGCGCGAGCAGCGCGCCCTCCGCGCCCCAGCCGGCGTCGATGGGCGTCACCCGGTCGGCCTGCGTGACCAGCGTTCTGGCCGCCCCGCCGAAGAGCCCGAAGGCCCCGTCGAAGCAGTTGGCGCCCGGCACGAAGACGTGCTGGCCGGGCCGGTAACCGGTGGCCGCATCGGCCTCCACGATCTCGCCCGCGGCCTCGTAGCCGGGGACGAGCGGGTAGCCCATGCCCGGAAACGGCGGCATCTGGCCTGTGTAGAAAAGCTTTTCGGTGCCGGTGGAGATGCCCGAATGCCCGATTCGCACGACGAGATCGCCCGCGCCCGGCTCCGCGAGGGCAACCTGGTCCAGATGAAGGTCCCTCGGACCGTTAAGAAGAACAGCAGTCGTATCCATGTTCTCTCTCTCGCCGGCGCCCGCTTGCGAGTCGGCGCCCGATGCGTTCCCGTGTCTTGAGTGTCAGTTTAGCTTTACAGTCAAATCTGTCAATGCCGTTGGACGGATTCTTCCGCAACGCCGTCAGCTCCGCCTGACGGCGGAGAGCGCGCCGGTGACGTAAGGGCGCGCGGCGCGCGGCACGCGGATCTCCTCAAATCCCGCCTCGGCGACCATTTCCGCGATACGCGCGGCCGAACGCACCCGCCCGGTCCGCATCGCCATCGTGTAGAAGGCGAAGTAGATGTCGGTGGCGCGGTCGGGCCGGTCGCCGCCCGACATAGGTTCGGCCACGACGAGTGTACCGCCCGGCGGCAACGCGGCATGCGCCTTGGCCAGAAGGTCGCGCACCGTCGCGTCCTCGTGATCGTAGAGCACGCGAATCAGAGAGATCGCGTCGGCCCCTTGGGGCAGCGGGGCGTCCCGGAACGAGCCCGGGTGAAAGCGGGTCCGCGCCTCGAGACCGGCGGCAGACATCTGGCCGCGCGCCTCGTCGATCACTTCGGGCAGGTCGAAGAGCGCGAGTTCGAGCCCTGGATGGCGCGCCGCCGCGGCGCGCAGGAACGCGCCGGTGCCGCCGCCCACGTCGAGAAGCCGCCGAACGCCGCGAAGCGGGACCATGCGAAGGGCGTCCTGCGCCACCAGCCCCTGCGATTGCGTCATGAGGTCGGAATAGGCGCGCGCGGTCGCGGGATGCAGCCCCTCCCGGGCGCCGAAGACATAGGGCCAGACCTGCGCGAGCTCGGTCTCCGACTCGCCACGCAAGAGCGCCACCGGATCGGCCATGTCGCGGTAAAACGCACCGTGATGCCGGATCATCGGCACGAGGCCCGGCACGCCGACGAGCGCCGCGCCCCGGGGCCGCACCGCGAAGCGGCCGTCGCTGCGCCGGTGCAGCAGGCCCATCGCCGCCCCGGCCTGCAAGAGCGCCGCCATCCGGTCTTCCGGCACGTCCGCGGCGCGGGCCAGAGCGGCGGGCGCGCGCGGCCCGTCCATCAGCGCGCCGATCACGTCGAGCTCCACAAGCGCGAGCAGGGCCTGGCTCTGCACGAACCCCGAGACGAGATCCATGAGCGCCTCGCCCTCGCGCCGCACGCGGCCGCGCGTGAACGGCAACGCGCTCGCCCAGCGCTGGACGTCCTCGCGCGCGGCGAGCCGGGCGAGCCATGTGCGAAGATCGCCGCGGGGACGCGAGGCCGGGCGCTCCTGCACCGCGTCGGCCATGTCAGGCGAGGTGCCGGACGGCGTCGGGCATGATCCGCTCGGACTGCATGCGAACCATCTGGGCAAGGCGCGCCTCGCCGGGGCAGGACGGGATCGAGGAGATGGCCCCCGCGAGGATGTTGCGCAGCCTGCCGGTGGCGCCGGCGACGCCGAGCTCGGCCACCGCGTTCGGGCGTCCATGCGCCTCGTCCTGTCCCGCGGGCTTGCCCAGCGCGTCAACGTCCATGAGCGCATCGCGCAGGTCGTCGGCCACCTGGAACGCCTCGCCGATGCGGTCGCCCAGCTCGTACCAGGGTTCGGGGTCGTGTCCCGCCGCGATTGCCCCCATCTGGGTCGCGGCGATGAAAAGCGCGCCGGTCTTCGACCGGTGATAGGCGGCGAGATCGACTTTCGCCTCGCTCTCCCAGCCCTGGCCCGCGCAGATCCCGTTCGGCATGCCCGAACACTGCGCCAGCGTGCGCATGAGGCGCACGCCGCGGCGGGGCGCGTCCTCGGCGGCACGGGCGAGCACGTCGAAGGCGAGAATGATGAGGCTGTCGCCGGCAAGAACCGCGAGAGGCTCCGAGTAGGCCCGGTGCACCGACGGCTTGCCGCGGCGCAGTTCGGCATCGTCGAAGCAGGGCAGGTCGTCATGCACGAGGCTGGCGCAATGGATCAGTTCCAGCGCCGCGGCGGCGGCATCGGTCACGCCGGGCCGGTCGTCGCCGCAGGCCATCGCCACGGAGGCGAGGATCGTAGGCCGGATGCGCGCCCCGCCCGGCGAGGTCGCGTAATCCAGCGCCTCGGAAAGCTGCGCCGGCGCGACACCGCCCCGGCCGATGGCGATCGCGCGGCACACCGCGTCGTCGATACGCGCGTTCAGATCCATGGGGCGGGCTCCTGCTTTCTGGCTGCGTCTTTATAAACTGACACGCAATGTGTAAATTATTCTGGACACTTCGCAAGCCGGAGTCAACAATCAGGGCATGGCGGCGACGAATTTCAGCGACACGCCCACGATCGTGGTGGGCGCGGGGATAGGAGGGCTGGCCGCCGCGGCGCGGCTGGCCGCAGCCGGCCGGCCCGTCCTCGTGCTGGAGCGGCACGCGGCGCCCGGCGGCAAGATGCGGACCGTGCCCACGGCGTCCGGCCCGGCCGACACCGGGCCCACGGTGCTCACCATGCGGTGCGTCTTCGACGATCTCTTCGCCGCCATGGGCGCGCGCCTGGAGGATCACGTCACCCTGCACCGCCAGCATCTGCTGGCGCGGCATTTCTGGCCCGACGGCGCGACGCTCGACCTCTTCGACAGCGAGACGGAGAGCGCCGCGGCCATCGACGCCTTCGCCGGACCGCGGGCAGCGGACCAGTTCCGTGCCTTCTCCGCCCGGGCGCGGCGCCTTTATCAGGCGTTCGACCGCCCGATGATGCAGACGGCGGAGCCGCGCCTGCCCGACCTCGCGGCGACGGTCCTGCGCCGGCCGCGGCTGATGGCCGACATGGCGCCCCATGCGACCCTCGCGCAGGCCCTGCGCCGCCAGTTCGACGACCCGCGCCTCGCGCAGCTCTTCGGGCGGTTCGCCACCTATGTCGGCGGCTCGCCCTATGCCGCGCCCGCGCTTCTCGCGCTGATCTGGCAGGCGGAGGCCGCCGGGGTCTGGGTGGTCGAGGGCGGCATGCATGCGCTCGCCGCGAAGATCGCGCGGCTTGCCGAAGAATGCGGCGCTCAGTTCCGCTACGAAACCCATGTGGCGCGGATCGAAACCGACGGGGGCCGCGCGGTGGCGGTGTCTCTCGCGGACGGCACACGGCTTCCGGCCGCACAGGTTCTTTTCAACGGCGATCCGCGCGCGCTGGCCACCGGGGCGCTCGGACCCGGCACGGGCAAGGTCGCGCAGGCCGCGGCGCGGGCGCCGCGCTCGCTCTCGGCGCAGGTCTGGGCATTCGCGGCACAGCCGTCCGGGCGCGACCTCGCCCACCACAACGTCTTCTTCTCGGCCGATTACGTGGCCGAGTTCGCCGATCTGCGTGCGGGCCGACCGCCCGCCGACCCCACGCTCTACATCTGCGCGCAGGACCGCGGCCTCGGCCGCGCGCCACCCACGCAGGAACGCTTCGAGATCATCGTCAACGCGCCGCCCCTGGAGGGCCCGTCGCGCGCCGCCGAGGAGTATGCCCCATGCCTGAAACGCACCTTCGACAAGCTGAACCACATGGGGCTTGCGATGGATCCCCTGCCGCGACCCGAGGCGCTGACGACGCCGGGCGGGTTCGAGAGCCTGTTCCCGGCCTCGCTGGGGGCGCTCTACGGGCAGAGCCCGCACGGGATGACGGCCGCGCTGGGGCGGCCGCGGGCGCGGACGAAAGTGGCGGGGCTCTACCTCGCGGGGGGCGGGGCGCACCCGGGGGCGGGCGTGCCGATGGCGGCCCTCTCCGGGCGGCACGCGGCCGAGACGATGCTGCACGACCGAACTTCGACATCGACGTCCCGCCCAACGGCTACGCGTGGTGGTACATCGACGGCATCTCGGACGACGGCCGCCGCGCCGTCTCCGTCATCGGCTTCATAGGCTCGGTCTTCTCGCCCTGGTACCGCTGGTCGGGCCGGCGCGATCCCGAGAACCACGTCTGCATCAACGTGGCCACCTACGGGCCCGGCGGGCGCTTCACCATGACCGACCGGGGCCGCAGCGCGCTTCGCAAGAGCCGCGACAGTTTCCGCGTCGGACCCTCGGCGATGCACTGGCAGGCGGGCGAACTCGTCATCGACGTGAACGAGATTTCCGCCCCGCCGGTGATCTCGCGGGTGCGGGGACAGATCCGGGTGAAGCCTGCCGCCCTGAGCGACCGCGAACTTCTGCTGACGGAGGACGGCGCCCATGTCTGGCGGCCCTTCGCCCCCAATGCCGGGATCGAGGTCGCGCTGGACGCGCCGGGATGGCAGTGGTCGGGGCACGGCTACTTCGACGCGAATTTCGGCAGCCGGGCGCTGGAGGAGGATTTCGCCTACTGGACCTGGGGGCGCTTCCCGACCCGGAAGGGCGCCACCTGCTTCTACGACGCCACGCGCCTCGACGGCAGCGAGTTGGCGCAGGCGATCCACTTCGACGAGTCCGGGGGGGCGGAACTGGTGGAGCCGCATCCCAAGGCGCCGCTCAAGCGCCCCTTCTGGATGGTCCGCCGCGAGACGCGCGCCGATGCGGGCTACCGGCCGCGGCAGGTGCTCGCCATGCTCGACGCGCCCTTCTACAACCGCTCGGCGGTGCGCACGCGCCTCGACGGGGAAGAGACGGTGGGCGTGCACGAGGCGCTGGACCTCACCCGATTCCGCTCGCCGCTTCTCAAGCCAATGCTCGCCGTGCGGGTCCCGCGCCGCGCCGGCTGGCGCTTTCCGGACTAGCTGGCGAATTCCGGAGGATTGGCGGCGATGTCGGGGTTGCGGCGCCACACCGCGAGATTGAGCGCGGCGGCGATGCTGACCCAAGCCAGGTAGGGCAGGAAAAGCGCCCCGGAGAGCGGTACGACCTGCCAGAGCGCCGCCATGCAGGCCGCGACCGACAGCCAGAGCGCGCCGAGCACTGCCATGCCGAGCTTGATCCGCCGCAACCCGAAGAAGACCGGCGTCCAGAGGCCGTTGAGCGCGATCTGAAGTCCCCAGAGCGCCATGGCGAGGCCGCTGTCAGGTTCGACCGCGGCAAGGGCCGCGGCGCTCGACATGCAGATGTAAAGCGCGGTCCAGGCGACCGGGAACATCCAGTCCGGCGGGGTCCACCAGGGTTTCGAAAGGTCGCGATACCACGATCCCGGCGGGAAGAGCCCGCCGGTCGACCCCGCAGCAAAGCAGGCCGCGAGGAAAATCGCGAAGAGAACGAAGTCCATGCAAGCTAGCTAGCCCGCGGAATCCCCTGCATCAAGGGCCGCGCACGCTCGAGCTCATGCGCCTTCGCGCGCGCGAGCGTCGCGTACAGCTTGTCCGACCAATCGGCGCGCCGAGTCTCCGGCGCCGCGGCGGCCTCGACCAGGAAGGACGTCTCCGGCAACGGGCGCGCGTAAAGCAGCGGCGAGATCGGCATCACCATCGTGGCCGAGGCGCGCAGGATGGCGAGGCTCGCCCAGCCGAGTTTCTCCGCGCCGCTCGTCCGGGCCCGCGTGCCGACACTGTCATGCCCTGCGCGCGCGACACGCCCGCCGATCCCCGCGTAGATGTAACGCGCCGCGAAGATGCCCGGCCGCGCCCCGCGCGGAAGGCGCGTCACCCCGGCCTCCGAGCGGGCGTAGAGCGTGTCGGCCTCCCGCAGAAGCCTGCGCACGATGGCGCGAAGCTGCGGGGAGGCGTCCGGGTCGGAGAGGAACGCGTCCGGATCGAGCCCGGCCTCGACGAGCCAGGCGGTGGGCAGGTAAAGCCGCCCCTCGCGCGCGTCCTCGCCGACATCGCGGCAGATGTTCGTGAGCTGCATCGCCACGCCGAGATCGCACGCCCGCGCAAGCGCGCCCCTGTCGCGCACGCCCATCAGCACGCACATCATCGCGCCCACGGCCGACGCGACCCGCGCGGAATAGGCGCAAAGCTCCGAGAAGCTGTCGTATCGCCGCTCCAGCGCGTCCCAGGCAAATCCCTCGAGCAGCGCCTCGGGCAGCGCGCGCGGCATGTCCGTGTCGGCCACCATGGCGGCGAAGGCGCGATCCTCGGGCGCGTTGCGCGGCCGCCCGTCGTAGACGAGCGAGAGGCGCTCCTGCAGGCCGTCCACCGCGGAGGCCTTGGCATCCTGGAGATCCACGGCGTCGTCGGCCAGCCGGCAGAACGCGTAGAGCGCGAGCGCCTTGTCGCGCACGTCGCGCGGCAGAAGCCGCGATGCCGTGTGGAAACTGCGCGACCCGTACCGTATCGCCCGGGTGCAGTGATCGAGGTCCGCGGGCGCGATCACGCCGTCACCTGCACGGGATCGGGCACGAGCTTGTCCAGCACCTCGGCGGAAGAGACGACGCCCGGAAGCCCCGCGCCGGGATGCGTGCCCGCGCCGGCGAGATAGAGGCCCTCGGCCTCCTCGCTCACGTTGTGGGGCCGGAACCACGCGCTTTGAAGGATGCGTGGCTCGATCGAGAACCCGCTGCCCAGGG
The DNA here is from genome assembly GCF_041365715.1 of Rhodosalinus sp. FB01. Taxonomy (NCBI): domain Bacteria; kingdom Pseudomonadati; phylum Pseudomonadota; class Alphaproteobacteria; order Rhodobacterales; family Paracoccaceae; genus Rhodosalinus; species Rhodosalinus sp. FB01. The sequence goes on from NZ_JBGFSH010000008.1 coordinate 144,598, forward strand.
GCGAGAGGTACCGGTCGCGGAACTCCTCGGGGGTGAAGATCAGTTCTGCGCTCAGATGATCCTCGAAGCCGGGGATCGTATCCTGGAGCACCTTCGCGACCTTCGCGCGATAGGCATCGCGCATCGTCGACCAGTCCACCGGATGCGCGTGCCCAAGATGCGGGACGGGCGAAAGGACATAGAAGGTGTCGCCACCTTCGGGTGCCACGGTGGGATCGGTGACCGAGGGTCGGTGCAGGTAAAGGCTCATGTCGTCCGCCAGGTGCCCCTTGAGGAAGATGTCCTTCAGAAGCCCCTCGTAGCGCGGCCCGGAAAGGATCGTGTGGTGTCCCACGTCCTTCCACATCCCCGCGGTGCCCTTCGTGCCGAAATACCAGACGAACAGGCCCATCGACCACCGGCGCGACCCGATCTTGCGGTCGGACCAGCGGCGCTTCGGCGCGTTGCGCAGCAACCGGGTATAGGTGTGCCCCGCATCGGCGTTCGACACGACGACGGAGGCCGGCAGCGTCTCGCCGTCGGTCAGGCGCACGCCCGCGGCGCGACCATCCCGGACGAGGATCTCGTCGGCTTCGGCGCCGTGGCGGATCAGCCCGCCCTGTTCCGTTACCACCCTGGCCATCGCGTCGGCGATCGCCTGGACGCCCCCGATCGCGTAATGCACGCCGAACTGCTTCTCGAGGTGGCTCACGAGCGCGTACATCGAGGTCACGTGCATCGGATCGCCGCCGATGAAGAGGGGATGGAACGACAGCGCCATGCGCAACCGCTCGTCCTTCACCCGCTTGCGGGCGAGGCCCAGGATCGACTGGTCCGCCCGAAGCAGCGCGAATTCCGGCAGCACCTTCACCGTGTCCCAGAGCCGGTGCATGGGTTCGGCGACCATACCCTCGAAACCGACGACGTAACGGCGCTCCGCATCCTGGAGGAATTTCCGGTAGCCGGGCACGTCGCCGGGCGAGAGGCGGCGCACCTCTTCCACCATCGCCTCGGTGGATTGGCGCGCGGTGAAATGCGACCCGTCCGGCCAGCGGATCTCGTAGAAGGGATCGAGCGGGCGCAGGTCCACGTCGGCGTGGAAATCGCGCCCGCAGGCCGCCCAGAGCTTTTCCAGGACCTGCGGCACCGTCACGATGGTCGGGCCGAGATCGAAGCGATGACCCTCCTGCGTGATGGAGGATCCGCGCCCCCCGGCGCGGTCGAGGCGATCGATGACGGTGACGCGGTAGCCGCGCGCGCCGAGCCGCATCGCGGAGGCGAGCCCCCCGAGTCCGGCGCCGACGACGATGGCGGATGGGGCGGCGGGCGTGGCGCCGGCGACGAGGTTCGGATCGAGGCGTGTCAACATGCCTGTATGCTACTACTGTCCATTTTACTTTACAACCAGAACCGCAGGTCGGGGCGGGCTCTTTTCAGGCCCCGCAATCCGTGTCAGAAACATCTGACACCCAAGCCGGNATCGAGGCGTGTCAACATGCCTGTATGCTACTACTGTCCATTTTACTTTACACCCAGAACCGCAGGTCGGGGCGGGCTCTTTTCAGGCCCCGCAATCCGTGTCAGAAACATCTGACACCCAAGCCGGAGGGGATGCCATCCAGACCGTCAGCCTCAGCTTTTTCCGCTTTGCCCCGGGCTTCGACAGGGTCTGGGCGTTCACCCAGATGGGAGCCGCGCGCTGGGCGATGTCGCGCCTGCCCGGTCTGGGCTTCTGGAAGCTTTGCGGCTCAGGCACGGGCGAGGGCTTCACCCCGCGCCCCAACTGGGGCGTCTACGCCATTCTCGCCACCTGGCCCGACCTTGAGGCCGCCGAGCGGCAGACCGCCGAGGCGCCCGTCTTCCGCCGCTACCACGACCACGCGGAGGAGGCGATGACCGTCTTCCTCTCGACCACCTCGGTGCGCGGGCGCTGGTCGGGGCGCGAACCCTTCCAGGTGACGGAGGCGGCCCGCCCCGGCCCGGTCGCGGCCCTCACCCGTGCGACGATCCGGCCCACGAGGGCGCGCGCGTTCTGGGGCGCGGGGCCCGACATCAGCGACGTCATCGGCGCCGACCCCAACGTGCGCTTCAAGATCGGCATCGGCGAGGTGCCGTGGCTGCGCCAGGTGACCTTCTCGATCTGGCCGGACACCTCGGCCATGGCCCGCTTCGCCCGGGGCGACGGGCCGCACGGCCGCGCCATCCGCGCCGTGCGCGAGGGCGACTGGTTCAGCGAGGAACTCTACGCACGCTTCCGCGTCCGGTCGGTCCGTGGCACATGGGAAGGCCGGAACCCCGTCGCAGACCTGGAGATCGCCGCATGACCGCCCCGTTCCCGTTTTCAGCCATCGTCGGACAGGAACAGATGAAGCTCGCCATGATCCTGACCGCGATCGAGCCGGGGCTCGGCGGCGTCCTGGTCTTCGGCGACAGGGGCACGGGGAAATCCACCGCCGTGCGGGCGCTCGCCGCGCTGCTGCCGCCGATTCGCGTGGTGCAGGGCTGCCCGGTGAACGCCGAGGCCCCAGAGCAGGTGCCCGACTGGGCGCTGGGCGTGGGCAGCGAGATCGTGGAAAAACCGACGCCCGTCGTCGACCTTCCCCTCGGCGTGACCGAGGACCGCGTGACCGGCGCGCTCGACATCGAACGCGCGCTCACCAGCGGCGAGAAGGTGTTCCAGCCCGGCCTGCTCGCCCAGGCGAATCGCGGCTACCTCTACATCGACGAGGTGAACCTGCTGGAGGATCACATCGTCGATCTTCTCCTCGACGTGGCGCAATCGGGCCAGAACGTGGTGGAGCGCGAGGGCCTGTCGGTCCGCCATCCGGCGCGCTTCGTGCTGGTGGGCTCGGGCAACCCCGAGGAAGGCGAGTTGCGCCCCCAGCTGCTGGACCGGTTCGGCCTTTCGGACGAGGTCGCCTCTCCAACCAACATCGCGGACCGGATCGAGGTGGTGCGCCGGCGCGCCGCCTTCGAGCCCCGCCACGACGCCTTCATGGCGCACTGGCAGGCCGAGGACGCCAAGGTGCGCGAGCGGATCCTCGACGCGCGGTCCCGCCTGCGCGAGGTGGCGACCCCGGACGACAGCCTGCGCGACTGCGCATCGCTTTGCGTGGCGCTCGGCGCCGACGGGCTGCGGGGCGAGCTGACGCTGCTGCGCGCGGGCCGGGCGCTGGCCGCCTATGAGGGCGCCGACGAGCTGGCGCGGCCGCATCTGCGCCGTGTCGCGCCGATCGCGCTCTCCCACCGGCTGCGCCGCGATCCGCTGGACGAGGCCGGCTCGGGCACACGCGTGGCCCGGGTGGTCGAGGAGATCCTCGCGTGACGGACGGCCGGGCGCGGTGGGAGCGGGCGCTCCATGCGCTCGCGCTTCTCGCGGTGGATCCGGCCGGGCTTCGGGGCATGGTGGTGCGCGCCCGCGTCGGCCCGGTGCGGCGCGCCTTCGAGGACCACGTCGCCGGCCTTTCGGGAGAGGCTCACCGCATCCATCCCGAAACCGGCGATGCCGAGCTTTTCGGCGGCCTCGACGTCGCGGCGACCCTCGCCGCCGGGCGGCCCGTGGTGCAAGGGGGGCTCGCCCAGCGCCCCGGCCGGATCGTGCTGCCGATGGCTGAACGCTGCCCGCCCGATCTTGCCGCGCGGCTGGCGCAGATCCTCGACGCCAGCCCGGGACACGCGCTCATCCTGCTCGACGAGGGCGCCGAGCCCGACGAGCGCGCGCCGAAACCGCTTGCCGAGCGGCTGGCGTTCCGCGTCGACCTGGAGGGGATCGGCAGGCTGGAGGCCCGCGGCGACATGCCCGGCGCGGCGGCGATCGCGGCGGCGCGTGCCCGTCTTCCCGAGCTCGCCACCACGGACGAGCACGCCGCCGCCCTGACCGCGCTTGCCGCGCGCTTCGGGATCGACAGCCTGCGCGCGCCCCTCCTCGCCTTGCGCGCCGCGCGCGCAGAGGCCGCGCTCGCCGAGCGCGACGCGATCTCGGACGATGACCTGCGAAACGCCGCCGAACTCGTCTACCCCGCCCGCGCGACGATGCTGCCCCAGGAAGAGGAAGAAGAGGAGGAGCCACCGCCTCCCGACCCCGATCCGCCGGAAACGGAGGACGGCGAGGACAGGCCCGACGGGGAAGACGAGGGCGCGGAGATCCCGTCGGAACTTCTGGTCGAGGCCGTATCGGCGCTCGTGCCGCGCGACCTGCTCGCGCGGCTCGCCGAGGAAAAGGCCACGCGGCGCGCCATGGGCGGCGCGGGCGCCGGGGCGAAGCGCAAGGGCAACCGGCGCGGCCGACCCCTGCCCTCGCGCCCCGGCCGCCCCGGCGGGCCGAACCGGGTCGATCTCGTCGCGACGCTGCGCGCCGCCGCGCCCTGGCAGACCATCCGCCGGCGACAGCAGCCCGACGCGGGGCGCGTGCTCGTCCATGCCTCCGACGTCCGCCTGCGCCGTTACGAGGACCGCTCGGACCGCCTGCTGATCTTCGCCGTGGACGCGTCGGGATCGCTTGCCATGGCGCGGCTCGGCGAGGCGAAGGGCGCGGTGGAGATCCTGCTTGCCGAGGCCTATGCCCGGCGCGACCACGTCGCGCTGGTGGCGTTTCGCGGCACGGGGGCGGAGCTTCTCCTGCCGCCCACCCGCTCGCTCGTACAGACCAAGCGCCGCCTCGCCGCGCTGCCGGGCGGCGGCGGCACGCCGCTGGCCGCGGGGCTCGAGGCGGCCACGCGGCTTGCCGTGCAATCCGGCGGGCGCGGTCTCAGCCCGAAGGTCGCGCTCCTGACCGATGGGCGCGCCAATGTCGGGCTCGACGGGACCGGCGGGCGCGCGCAGGCGGCCGAGGATGCCGGGCGCATGGCCGACACGCTGCGCGCGCAGGGGATCGGCGCGATCGTCATCGACACGGCGACCCGCCCGGGACAGGAGGGGCGAACCCTGTCCGACCGGCTTGGCGGCGTCTATCTCGCCCTGCCGCGCGCCGCCGCGCGGCGGCTGTCCGGCGCCATCTCGCAGGCGCTGGGGGACTGAGCCGCATGGACTGGGCACGCGACCTTCCGGGCTGGCCGAACGCCGACATGTCCCGCCGCGCCGCCGTGGCGCCGCATCGCTGGCACGTGCAGGAGGCGGGCGCGGGCGAGACGCTCCTGCTGATCCACGGCGCGGGCGGGTCGACCCACAGCTTCCGCGACCTTCTGCCGATCCTCGCGGCCGACCGGCACGTCGTCGCGCTCGACATGCCCGGGCAGGGATTCACGCGGGCCGGCACGAAATCGCGCTGCTCCCTGCCGCTGATGACGACGGATATCGCCGCGCTCGTGGCCGCGGAGGGCTGGCAGCCGCGGGCCATCATCGGCCATTCCGCCGGCGCGGCCATCGCGCTCGCGCTTGCCGAGCGGCTGACGCCCGTGCCCGACGTCATCGGGATCAACGCCGCGCTGGGAAATTTCGAAGGCGTGGCGGGATGGCTTTTCCCCGCGCTCGCGAAACTGCTCGCGCTCAACCCGTTCACCGCAAGCGCCTTCACGCTTGGCGGCGCCAGCCCCGCGCGCGTCCGGCGGCTCATCGGCTCGACGG
>NZ_JBGFSH010000009.1:0-132869 GCF_041365715.1 Rhodosalinus sp. FB01
GACCAGAGTGTCGTCGCCGTCGGACCCCGGAATGATGTCGTCGGCCGCCGTACCCGTGAAAGAGATGCCCGGAGCGTCCGGCGGCGGCGGCGGATTTTCCGGTGGGGGTCCGAACCACGCCGGCAGAAACCGCGATCCACCCGTCGGGGTGAGCGCGGCGACGGCCGCATCGTCGAGCGCACGGCCGCCGCGGGTCGACACGGTCAGGGTCTCGGCTCGGAAACGGATCTCGGAACCGCCGGCGACGGACGTCACGGAGAGTTGCGAGGCGTCCCGGAACATCGGCCAGGCAGAGAGGTCGATGCGGTCCTCCGCCGGGTCGTAGTCCTCTATCCGGTCCGGCGCATCGTCCCACGCCATCACGAACACGTCGGCGCCGGGGCCGCCAAGAAGCGTGTCATCGCCCGGGCCATCCATCAGGATGTCGCGGCCCGCCCCGCCGGAAAGCCGGTCGTCGCCGCTGCCGCCCGCCAGCAGGTCATCGCCATCCCCGCCCGCAAGCGGCGCGCCCGCCGGATCGGCGCGAAGTGTGAGGCCATCGGGATCAAGCTCCATCCGGTGCCAGGCGATCGTGGCCTCGGATGTGCTCGCGGTGACGAGGTGCAGCCCGCCCACCGTGACGCCGAGCGAGAGGGAGGCGACATCGGCGAGCGCACGCCCGGCCGCATCCTCGAGCGTGGCGAGGTGCAGCAACCGGCCGCCCGGAAGCAGCCGGAACAGGCTGACCCCGTCATCGCCGCCCGCCGCCGCGACATAGACCCCCTGCGCCGTGGTCGCGACGGCCAGCTGGCCGACATGGTCGAAACGTGTCGTCAGGTCGTCGATCAGGTGATCGGCGACCGTCATGCCGCCATCCGCGTCGAGACGCAGCACCGAAAGGCTGGAACTTCCGGCCCCGGCGACGATGGCGTAGGTCGCGTCCTCGACCGTCGCGGCGGCAACCGCGGAAGGCGCGGCGATGCCCGGCCCGTCCACCGCAAGAAGCGTGTCCGCGACGCGGAGTGAACCGTCCTCCGCCACCGCGTAACTCGCCAGGCTCACCTCGCCGGACGCCGCGGCGAGCAGGAAACGGGCGCCGGCATGGTCCGCCAGAGCCAGCGCCCCGATACCGCCCGGCGCGGGGACCTGCCCGAAAGCCTCGAAGGCCCCGTCGGGCCCCATGCGCAGGAGATCGATGGCCTCGGCCCCGGCATCCACGGCGTAGGCGATGCCGCTCCCTGCGGGAAGGAAGGCCTGGAGGCTTGCGGTCCCGGCAACCGCGGCGACGGCGGCCATGGGCGCGCCGCTCGCGTCGAGCGCCACCGAGACGAGCCCGGGCGCCGCGAGCCCCGAGACGAAGACGGAAGGCGCGTCGCCTGCCGGCGCGACGGCCAGCCGCGCGGAGAGGCCCGGAACGGGAAGGCCCGGGATATCCGCGCGCCCGAGTTCGCCGAGCGCGCCGTCTGGCCCTGCGGCGTAGGCCGTGAGCCAGACCCCGTCCGGCCTGCTCAGCATGTAGAGAACGTCACGGCCGCCGACCGAGAGCCAGGCGAGATCCAGGATGCCCCCGAAGACGGACGCCGTGCTGCCGCCGAGCGACGCGACATGGGTAAGAGGTGTCAAGCCGGGTTCGCCCTTTCTGCGACTCGGGCCATGCTAGGGGTGCTTGGTTAACAGAACCTTTCCGCCGCCGGCCCCACGGGCGACCACCGGCAGGCCTCGCGGCCCCGACGAACGGGTTTCAGCCGTCGTTGACACACCGCGCGGCCTCGCCCCATAAGCCCCCGACGCGACAGCGAGGGGCGGCCATGAAGATTGCGATGATCGGGACGGGCTATGTCGGGCTCGGCTCAGGCGTTTGTTTGTCCGACTTCGGACACGAGGTGGTCTGCGTCGACAAGAACCCGGAGAAGATCGCGCGCCTCGAACGCGGCGAGGTGCCGATCTACGAGCCGGGGCTCGACGAGCTCATGGCCCGCAACGTCGAGGCAGGGCGGCTTTCCTTCACCCGCGATCTCGCCCATGCCGTGGCGGGCGCCGAGGCGGTGTTCATCGCGGTGGGCACGCCGACCCGGCGCGGCGACGGCCACGCGGATCTGACCTATGTCATGGCCGCGGCCGAAGAAATCGCGCGCGTCGCCAGCGACTACGTCGTGATCGTGACCAAGTCGACCGTGCCGGTGGGAACGAACCGGCAGGTCGGGCAGGTGGTCCGCACCGCCAACCCGGAGCTCGACTTCGACGTAGCCTCGAACCCCGAGTTCCTGCGCGAAGGCGCCGCGATCGACGATTTCATGCGCCCCGACCGCGTCGTGGTGGGGGTTCAGTCCGATCGCGCGGCGAAGGTGATGTCAGAGATCTACCGCCCGCTCTACCTGCGCGACTTCCCGATCCTGACCACCGACCTCGAGTCGGCGGAAATGATCAAGTACGCGGCCAACGCCTTTCTCGCCGCCAAGATCACCTTCATCAACGAGATCGCCGGGCTGTGCGAGCGGGTGGGCGCGGACGTGAAGCAGGTGGCGCACGGGATGGGTCTCGACAACCGGATCGGCAACAAGTTCCTCCATGCCGGGCCGGGCTATGGCGGGTCGTGCTTTCCCAAGGACACCCGGGCGCTGGCCCGGATCGGGCAGGAACACGCGATGCCGATGCAGATCACCGAGACGGTCATCAAGGTCAACGAGGAGGTGAAGCGGCGGATGATCGAGAAGCTGCTCGATCTCTGCGGCGGCAGCTTCAACAACAAGACGGTCGCGGTGCTGGGCGTCACCTTCAAGCCCAACACCGACGACATGCGGGACGCGCCGGCCCTCACCATCGTGCCGTCGCTGGTGGGCGGCGGCGCCAGGGTCCGGGTGACGGACCCCCAGGGGCGGCGCGAGGGAGAGGCCCTGCTGCCCGGCGTCAGCTGGGTCGAAGACGCCTACGAGGCGGCGCAGGAGGCCGATCTTCTCGTCATCCTGACGGAGTGGAACGAGTTCCGGGCGCTCGACCTGAAGCGTTTGGCACGGCAGATGGCCGCGCCCCGCATGGCCGACCTGAGGAACGTCTACGCGCCGCAGGACGTGCGGGACGCGGGCTTCGAGGCCTACGAGGGCGTGGGGCGCGCCGGGTTCGGCGCGTGATCCCTCATGCCGCCGGCAGGGGCGGCAACGCGGCGCCTTCGGCGACCATGGCCGCGGCGGTCTCGGCGAGCGGCAGGCCGGGCAGAAGTGCGGTCAGCCGGGCGCAGTCCTGCGTAACGCGTTCCTGAGCGCCGCCGGGCGCGGGCGTCCAGCGCCACGGCACGCCGGCCGCTTGCAGAAGATCCTCCATCGCCACGGGTTCCGGGGCGGCCACGTTCAGCAGATCGGGCAGCGGCCCGGGATGCATGGCGAGCGCGGCGATCACCCGGGCGAGCCCGAGGGGGCCGATATAGCTCCGGACCGGGCCGTGCCCGCTGGCGAAGCGGTCGAGGGCGAGCGGCGCATCGGGCGTGGCGTTTTCCGCGCTGCGCATCAGCGCGTCCGCGCCCAGAACGTTGCCGATGCGCAGGATCGCGACCTCCATGCCGAGATCCCGAAAGCGCGCGACCTCGGCTTCGGCATCCCGCTTGGCCGCGCCATAGGCGGTCGCCGGCGCGGGCCGGTCCCGCTCCGAGAACGGGCGCCTGCCGCCACCGGGTCCGTAAACCGCCGCGGAGGAGGCGAAAAGCACGCGTTCGATCCCCGCCGCCCGTGCCCCGTCCAGACTGCCGCGCGCCAGCGGCGCGTTGAGATCCAGCCGGGCCCCCGGCCCTGGCGTGATGCCCGTCAGGACAACCATGGCGGCGACGCGGGAGGCGCGCCCCGCGAGCAGGCGAGGCAATGCGCCCGGCGCTTCGAGGGGATCCCAGGCGAGCGCGCCGGGACCAGGCCGCCGGGCGGTCGAAACGATCCCGGCGCCGGGCCCCGGCGCGACGCTCCACGCCCGGCGCAGAAGGCGCCCGACCCGACCGCTCGCCCCGGCGAGAACGATGTCTTCCCGGTCATGCGCAGCCATGGCGTCGCACCTCGGGCGACAGGTGACGGGGATGGGTGGTGCCGGTGAAGGGACTCGAACCCCCGACCCCATCATTACGAATGACGTGCTCTACCAGCTGAGCTACACCGGCGCCGTGGGCGTGGCTCTTAGCACCGGGTGGCGCGGGCGAAAAGGGCTATTTTCGCGTCTCGTCCGCAGCTTCGGCCTCGACGGTTTCTCCCTTTCCGGCCTCCTCCGCCTCGTTCGCGGAGCCGGCATCCCGGGCGCGATCGGACTGCCCGGACCCGGCGGGCAGGACCTCGGCCTCCGCGACGTCCTCCCGGCGGGCGCCATGGCCCACGATCAGCGGCAGCATCGCCTCGGTCGAGGCCGCCGTCTGCTCCGGCTCTTGCGGGCGTTTCCAGCTCAGCGTGTCGAAGCCGCCGCAGTTGTGGCAGATAGGCCCCCAGTCGGCTGCAACCGCATGGCAGTTGTCGCACACCCATTGCGGGCCGCGCGGCGCGGTGACAGCGCGCGCCAGCCAGCCGCGCACGACCTCGTCCGGCGCGCCTTCGCCCCGCTCGATCGCCGCCATCGTGGTCAGAACGCGCGTGTCCGGATCCGTCTCGACCAGGTCGCCGATCGCGCGGCGCGCCGCGGGAAAATCCTCGGCCGCGATGTGCAGCTCCGCTTTCAGAAGCTTCGACTCGCGGTCCCCCGGATTGGTCTGCACCAGCTCCTCGAAGCGCTTCAGGCGCTTCGCCGGCGTCTCGTCCGGGGCGATCTCGGCGAAGGCGGCGGCGAGATCCGGATGGGGCCGCACGCCCCACGCCTTTTTCAGAAGACGCGCGGCATAGCGCGGCTTGCCCTTCTCGATGTAGCCGCGCGCCGCCATGACCGCGGCGGGAATGAGGTCGGGCGAGCGGCGGTTGGCCTCGATCGCGGCCTCGCGCGCCTTGATGTCGCTCCCCTCGTCGAGCACTTCCTTCGCCTCGGAAAGCGCGAGCACCGCGTCGCGGCGCTTGTGCAGGTCGCGCGGCATCGCACCATGCTTCAGCTTGGCGGCCAGCGTCTTGCGCGCCCCGGCCCAGTCCTTGCATTCGGCCTGAAGCTTGAGAAGCGTATCCTGCATCTCCTCGTTGCGCGGACGGATCGCGAAGGCCCGCTCCGCGAGTTTCAGGGCGGTGTCGGTATCGCCCGCGGCGAGCTTCTGCTTGAGGATCCCACGCAGACCGACGAAGCGGGTCCGCTCCTCGGCAACGAGCTTCTTGTAGGTCGCCTCGGCGACCTTCGCATCGCCCGCGGCTTCCGCGCCCTGGGCGATGAGGATGTTGGTCAGTTCGGGCTTGTCGAGATACTTGCGGGCTTGCCGCGCGCTGGAGATCGCCGCCTGCCCGTCCCCCGCGGCCAGCGCCATGAGACTGTCGCTCACGGCGCGCAGGCCCTTCTTTTCCCGGTTGCGGGTGAAATGCCGGCTGATCGCCGTCTCGTCGCCGTTGATGAACCGCAGCGTCGCCACCAGGAGCGAGACCAGCTTGAGAACGACATAGAGCACCACGACGAGAAGAAGCAGCGCGATCGCCGACTGCAACGCGCCGAGGGTGAACTCGGTATTCGCCACGGTGATCTGAACCCCGCCCTCGGCGTCCAGAAGCCACGTCGCGCCGTAGGCGAGACCGGCCACGGCGGCGACGAAAAGCAGGATCTTGATAAGGGACCAGAGCATGCGGCTATTCCTCGTTCAGGCGCTGCGCGAGCGCGTCCACGGCGGAGGCGGCGGCGACCCGCGCGCGCGCGCGCTCCTCCGAGGCCGCCATTTCGGCCCGGGCGGGGTCCGGCAGCGCCGCGAGCGCCGCGCCAAGCTCGCCGGCACGCTCCGCGGCCTCGGCGGGCGACAGCACCGCATCGCCGTCGTCGCCCTCGCGGGCGGTGGTCGACCGCGCGCCAAGCTCGTCACGCAGGAAGTTCATCAGCCGCCCACCGGCATCCTCGGGGGGCGCCTCGGCGTTCCGCGCGGCGGCGAGCGCCGCCCGCGCCGCGTCGGGAAAGGCGTCCTGCAAGGCGGCGAGCGGGGCCACGCCGTCGGCGGCGGCGGCGGCAAGGCCCTCGGGCACAGGCTCGTCCAGCCCGTCCGAAAGCGCGTCGAGCGCGGCGTCATATGGCTGCCCGGCATCGATGGCCGACACGATCCGCGCGAGCGCGGACACGGCTTCGGCACGGCGTGCGGCCTCGGCGGCGTCCGCCTCGCGGGCGGTGGCCTCTTCCACCATCCGCTCCACCTCGGCGCGCTGCGCCGCCACGGACTCCTGCAAGGCCTGGAGTTCACGCTCATACGCCGCGATCACGCTGGCTTCGACGTTCTCGGCCGCGGGGCGCTTCTCGACCTCGGCAAGCCGTGCGTCGATGTCGCCCAGCCGTGCGGCGATCTCGTCGATCCGCGCGGCGGAGGACGACAGCGCCGCCACCTCGTCGGAAAGGCCCGTCAGATCCGATTGCAGGCCGGAGATGGCGCCCGCCATCTCCTCCAGCCGCGCGTCGAGAGACGAAATATCGGGGGCGTCGTCGCTCAGCGCCGCGAGCTGCTGGCGCAGCTCCGCGATTCGGTCGGACTGCGCGGCAAGCGCGTCTTCCAGTTCGGTGTCGTCCCGTCCCGGCAGGCCCAGCGCCTCGGGGTCGATGACCTGCGCGGCGCCGAACCCCAGCGCGGCGGCGGCGACCCCGCCGAAAAGCATGGGCCAGAAACCGCCCTTCCGCACGATCGTTTCGCGCGTCGCGGGCGCCGACCGCGTCTCGCGGGACGATCGCGCCTCGTCGTCCGCGCTCGCGCTGGCGGCGGCTCCGGCCGCCGCGCCGGCGGCGGCGCCCCCCGCGGCCTCGGCGACGGGCGCGCCGGTCCGGTCCGCGTCATCGGCGGTGTCTTCCGGCTCTTCCTGCTGCGACTCCTCGCCGCCGCCCCAAGGCTGCGCGGGCGGCGCCTCGTCGGGTTCATCGTCGGCCGTTCCGGTCTGCGGCGCCTCTCCGCTCCCGGCCTCGGCATCCGGGGCCGCGCCGGTGTCCGGTGCGTCATCCTCGACCGCGCCGGGGCCGGCATCCGACATCGCGGCGGGCGCGTCCTCGCCTTCGGGAAAGGCGTCGGGTTCGTAGGCCCCCGGGTGTTCCGCGCGGTCGGGGGTGTCCTCGTCCCGGGCGCTGTCGTTTTCGGCGCCGTCCTCGCCTTGCTCCGGCTCGGAGCCGTCGACCGTCGCGGCGGCCTTGTCCTCGTCTTCGGTCTCGGAGGGCTTCCGCGTCTTGTCCCGGTCTGCCACGTCTCACCCACCTTTCGATTCTCGTCCGGCTGCACTGTCGCCGGGGCGACCTTACCCGGCACCCTCATCGCTCTCAAGCCGCACGGCGCTTTCAATAAGTTGCGCCACGCCCTTCAGCATGGAAGGGGCGTCGGGCCGCGTCGCCACGGCGATGCGGCGGGCCGGAAGATGGCTCACCCGCCCGGCCACGGCCTCGCTCATCGCGACGAGCCAGAGCGGCGCGCCGCCGCGATGCTGCCGCGCGAACTGCTCGGCCGTGCGCGGCGAGAAGAGCGGCGCGACGACCGGCGCGCGCCCTGCCAGGACGCGGCGGGCGCTATCCGTGAAGGGCAAGAGCACCTGGCGGTAAAGCACCGCCTCCTCCACGCGAAGCCCCGCCGCACGAAGCCGCATCGCGACATCGCCCCGGGCATGCTCGCCGCGGACATGCACGATGCGCCCCGCGGGCCGCCGCGCCGCGACATGCGCCACGAGCGCCTGCGCGTCGCCGCCCGCGGGCTGCGCGGAGATGCCTGCGCGGCGCGCCGCCTCTGCCGTCGCCTCGCCCACGGCGAAGGCAGGCAGGCCGCGGGGCCCGCCCGCCGCGACAAAGGCGCGGACCCCGTTGGCCGAGGTGAAGACCAGCGCCGCAACATCGGCCATGCCGGGCAGCCGGCCCGCGAAATCGACGCGCATCAGCGGCGAGATGCAGACCTCCGGCGCGGCGTCGCCCAGGATCCGCGAAAGCTCGGTCGCGAATCGCTCCGAGGCGTCATGGGGCCGGGTCAGCAGAAGGACGGGCGGGGGCGGCATGGGCGGGCCATTGTTCGGACGCGGGCACGGTGCTACGGGAGAGCGTTCCGAAGCATCGGGAGGCGTTGTGGCGGATCAGCTCACCATATTGGGGCTGGAAAGCAGTTGCGATGATACCGCTGCCGCGGTCGTGCGGCAACGTGCGGATGATCGGCCCGAAATCCTCGCCTCCGTCGTGAAGGGACAGGGCGAGCTGCACGCGGCCTATGGCGGCATCGTCCCCGAGATCGCCGCCCGGGCGCACGCGGAACGGCTCGACCTCTGCGTGACGGAGGCGCTGTCGGTTTCGGGGCTCACGCTCGGGCAGATGGACGCCGTGGCGGTGACGGCGGGTCCGGGCCTCATCGGGGGCGTCCTGGCCGGGGTGATGTGCGCGAAGGGGATCGCCGCCGGGGCCGGTCTGCCGCTCGTCGCCGTGAACCACCTCGCGGGCCACGCGCTGACGCCCCGCCTGACCGACGGGTTGGCGTTCCCCTATCTGATCCTTCTCGTCTCGGGCGGGCACTGCCAGCTTCTGGAGGTGCGCGGCGCGGAGGCGTTCCACCGGCTCGGCGGCACCATCGACGACGCGCCGGGCGAGGCGTTCGACAAGGTGGCGCGCCTGCTGGGCCTGCCCCAGCCCGGGGGGCCGTCGGTGGAGCGGGAGGCCGCGGCGGGCGATCCGGCGCGCTTCGCTTTCCCGCGCCCGCTTCTCGACCGGCCGGGATGCGACATGTCGTTCTCGGGGCTGAAGACCGCCGTGCTGCGCGCGCGCGACCGGCTGGTGTCGCAGCAGGGCTGGCTGACGCGCGCCGACCGCGCGGATCTCTGCGCCGGGTTCCAGGCGGCGGTCGCCGAGGTGCTGGCCGAAAAGACCCGGCGGGCGCTTCACGCCCATCTCGCACAGACGCCCGCCGCCCCCTCCCTCGCCGTGGCGGGTGGGGTCGCGGCGAACGCCACGATACGCACCGCGATCGAGCGGGTCGCGCGCGACGCCGGCGCGCGCTTCGTCGCGCCGCCCCTCGCGCTTTGCACCGACAACGCGGCGATGATCGCCTGGGCCGGGCTCGAACTTTACCGCGCCGGCCGGCGCGACGGGATGGAGCTTGCCGCGCGGCCGCGCTGGCCGCTCGATCCGGGGCGGGCCGGGTTGCTCGGCGGTGGGCGCAAGGGGGCCAAGGCATGATCGGCATCGCGGGCGGGGGCGCGTTCGGCACCGCGCTCGGCATCGCGCTCGCAGGGGCGGGACGCGAGGTGCGTCTCTGGGCGCGCGACCCGTCACACGTGACCGCGATGACGCAGTCGCGCGAGAACCGCCGCCACCTTCCCGGTCACGCCCTGCCGCCGGGCCTGTCGCCCGTCGCGGACGTCGCCGCGCTTTCGGGGGCAGAGGCGATCCTGCTCGCCGTGCCGATGCAGGCGCTGCGCGGGCTGGTCGAAGCCGAGGCGGAAACGCTTGCCCCGCACCGCCTCGTCGCCTGCTGCAAGGGGGTCGAACTCGGCACGACGCTGGGCCCAGCCGAGGTTCTGGCCAAGGCGTTGCCCGGGGCGTCCGCCGCCATCCTCACGGGACCGAGCTTCGCCCATGACATCGCGCGCGGGCTGCCGACGGCGCTCACGCTCGCCTGCGCCGACGAGGCGGCGGGCGAGGCGCTGCAGGCGCTGCTCTCGACGCCCGCGCTGCGGCTTTACCGCACCGCCGACATAGTGGGAGCGGAGCTTGGCGGCGCGCTCAAGAACGTCATCGCCATCGCTTGCGGCGCCGCGATCGGGGCCGGGCTGGGCGAAAGCGCGCGCGCGGCGGTGATGACGCGGGGCTTCGCCGAGATGAACCGCATGGCGGTGGCGCAGGGGGCCGACCCGGCGACGCTCGCCGGGCTTTCGGGTTTCGGCGATCTCGCGCTCACCTGCACCTCCGAAGGCTCGCGGAACTACCGGCGCGGGCTCGCGCTGGGCCACCGCGCCGCGCGGCTCGGGGTGGAGATGCCCATCACCGAAGCCGTCGTCGCCTTGCTGGAGGGGCGGCTTGACGTGACGCAGGCGATGGACATGCTTCTGGCGCGGCCGCTGCGCGCGGAATAGGAGGCGAGATGCGTTACTGGCTCTTCAAGTCGGAACCCGACACCTGGTCCTGGGACGACCAGGTCGCCAAGGGGGACACCGGCGAGGAATGGGACGGCGTGCGAAACTACCAGGCGCGCAACTTCATGCGCGAGATGGCGGTGGGCGATCGCGGATTCTTCTACCACTCGCAGACCGACAAGGCGGTGGTGGGCATCGTCGAGGTGATCGCCGAGGCGCATCCCGACAGCACCAGCGACGACCCGCGCTGGGACTGCGTGGACGTGAAGGCCGTGGCCCCCTTTCCCCGGCCCGTGACGCTGGACGAGATCAAGGCCGACCCGGAGCTGGCGGAGATGGTGCTGGTGAAGAACCCGCGCCTGTCGGTCCAGCCCGTGTCGGCGGCGGAATGGCGCCGTGTCTGCGAGATGGGTGAGGCGGACCCGGAGTCCTGACACGGAAAACGGAGGGCCGGCCACGCCGGAACCCTCCGCCACTCCCGGTGCTCCCACACACCAGACATGCGTCCTGTCGGTTCCGGCCATTCTGGCCTCTACCCTCAGGATAGCGCCGGTCAGGGGCGCGGCGCAAACCGGAAGTGCCTAGAATTGCCCGGATCGGGCGATCAGGCGTAGACGGCTTCCTTGCCGAAATGCTTGGTCAGGAGATAATAGACCACGGCACGATACTTGTTGCGCTCCGAGGCGCCGTAGGTCTCGATCACCTTCTGGATGGCATCGTCGAGTTCCGGACCGTCGTTGAGGCCGAGTTTCTTGACGAGGAAGTTCTGCTTCACCGTCTCGAGTTCCCCGGGCTGGCTCGAGGCAACCGTGGACGCGTCCGCGTCGTAGATCACCGGGCCGCAGCCGATCGTGACCTTGGTCAGAAGGTCGAGATCCGGCGTCACGCCGCACTTCTTTTTCAGATCGTCGGCGTAGACCTCGATCAGTTCCTCTCTTCGTCCCATCCGAAAACACTCCCTGTCCCAACACGCCGCTGCGGGCAAACCGCCGGCCCGGCGCCAGTCTACCCTCACGCAACGTCACCTCAAGACGTTTCTTGCGCGGGGCGCCCGGGACGGGATGCCCTCAGTAGCGGTAATGCTCGGGCTTGAAGGGACCTTCGGGCGTCACGCCGATATACGCCGCCTGCTCGGGATCGAGCGGGGTGAGCTTCGCGCCGATCTTCTCGAGGTGCAGACGCGCCACCTTCTCGTCGAGGTGCTTGGGCAGGACGTAGACCTTGTTCTCGTACTGGTCGCCCTTCGTCCAGATCTCGATCTGCGCGAGCACCTGGTTGGTGAAGGAGGCCGACATCACGAAGGACGGATGCCCCGTGGCGTTGCCGAGGTTCAGCAGACGCCCTTCGGACAGAAGGATGATCCGGTTGCCCGCCGGCATCTCGATCATGTCCACCTGGTCCTTGATGTTGGTCCACTTGTGGTTCTTCAGCGCCGCGACCTGGATCTCGTTATCGAAATGGCCGATGTTGCCGACGATCGCCATGTCCTTCATGTCGCGCATGTGCTCGAGGCGGATGACGTCCTTGTTGCCGGTGGTGGTGATGAAGATGTCCGCGCTCGAGACGACGTCCTCCAGCAGCACGACCTCGAAGCCGTCCATCGCGGCCTGGAGCGCGCAGATCGGATCCACCTCGGTCACCTTCACGCGGGCGCCCGCGCCCCGCAGGCTGGCCGCGGAGCCCTTGCCCACGTCGCCGTATCCGCAGACGACCGCCACCTTGCCCGCCATCATCGTGTCGGTCGCCCGCCGGATGCCGTCCACGAGGCTTTCCTTGCAGCCGTACTTGTTGTCGAACTTCGACTTGGTGACGCTGTCGTTGACGTTGATCGCCGGGAAGGGCAGGTGCCCCTTCTCCATCATCTTGTAGAGCCGGTTGACGCCCGTAGTGGTCTCTTCGGTCACGCCCCTGATCATGTGGCGCTGTTTCGTGAACCAGCCGGGGCTTTCGGCCATGCGCTTGCGGATCTGGGCGAAAAGCGCCTCCTCCTCCTCGGAGGTCGGCACGGCGATGAGATCCTCCTCGCCTTCCTCCACGCGGGCACCCATGAGTATGTAGAGCGTGGCGTCGCCGCCATCGTCGAGGATCATGTTCGCGCCGCCTTCCTCGAAATGGAAGATGCGGTCGCAGTAGTCCCAGTACTCCTCCAGCGTCTCGCCCTTCACGGCGAAGACCGGCGTGCCCGTCTCGGCGATGGCCGCGGCGGCGTGATCCTGGGTGGAGAAGATGTTGCAGGAGGCCCAGCGCACCTCGGCGCCGAGCGCCGTCAGCGTCTCGATCAGCACGGCGGTCTGGATCGTCATGTGCAGGCTGCCGGCGATGCGCGCCCCGGCGAGCGGCTTCGACGCGCCGTATTCCTCGCGCAGCGCCATGAGGCCCGGCATCTCCGTTTCGGCGATGTCGAGTTCCTTGCGGCCGTAGCCGGCAAGCGAGATGTCCTTGACGATGTAGTCCTTGGCCACGGGGCGGCTCCTGCTTGATGGCTGGCTGTCGGCTATCGCTATAGCGACCGTGCCGGCCATGTTCAACGCGCCCGGGGGCCCGGAACGCCGTTCGGAGGCCCCGCGGACCGGCGCAATACCGAAAGATCGGATCGAATTGGCTGAAATACCGGAAATACGGCGCCACGGGCGCGACATGTCGCCGCCCGAAGCCGCGGGGCCGATCCGCCCGCGCGGCGCGGGGCTGGCGGAGCGGCCGGCCGCTCTGCTAGGAGAGCGGCGATCCGCTCATCCGGGACCGCGCCATGCCGAAAGCCCCGCCCCGCGCCTGGCAAAGAATGCTCTCGGGCCGCCGGCTCGACCTTCTCGATCCGACGCCGGTCGACATCGAGATCGAGGACATCGCCCACGGCCTCGCCTTCGTCGCGCGCTGGAACGGCCAGACAGAAGGCGACTGGCCCTATTCGGTGGCCGAGCATTCGCTCCTGGTCGAGGAGCTCTTCGCCCGGATGCATCCCGGGGCCGGACCCGCCGCGCGCCTCGCCGCGCTTCTGCACGATGCGCCGGAATACGTGATCGGCGACATGATCTCTCCGGTCAAATCCGCCGTCGGGCCGGGGTATGGCGCGCTCGAGGCGCGGCTTCAGGCGGCGATCCACCTGCGCTTCGGCCTGCAGGCGGAATGCGGCGCGAAACTGAAGAAGCAGATCAAGCGCGCCGACCGGGTGAGCGCATGGCTCGAGGCGACGCAGATCGCGGGCTTCGACGCGCGCGAGGCGGACCGTTTCTTCGGCCGGCCCGACGCCGGCCTGATCGAGGGTATCGTGATCCGGCCGCGCCCGCCCGTGGAGGTTCGTACCGCCTACACGCGGCGGCACGCGGACCTCCTCGAGGCGCTTGGTTAGCCGACGCCGCCCGTCGGGCAGTCGCGCCCGGCCCAGAGCCGGGAAATCTCGCCGTCCGGCCCGGAAAGGCCGCGTATCCCGTCGCGCTCGAAGGGGCCGAGCCCCGCGCCGCCCGGGGCCGGGCCGCCGGCGCGAAGGCCGCTTGCGGTCGGGATCGGCCGGGGCGCGGGAACCGCCTCCCATCCGACGAAAGCGTCGCGGGCGAAATGGAGCGCGAGGCCCTCTTCGGCCCAGCGCACCGTCTGCACGCCCGCGCAGGCGACCGAGCGTTGCGGCGGGGCGGGGGAGCCGAGTATGTCGCGCAGCGTGTCCGTGGCGCTTTCCTGTGTACGGCCGAATCCGACCTCGAGGCCGGTGCCCGCAACGTCGAGCCCGCTTGACGACAACCGCAGCTGCGCGCCGGCGGGCGGCTGCGGCGCCACCGGCGCACAGGCGGCGAGCGCCCCGGCCAGAAGCAACGCGACGGCCGGGCGCACGACGCTCAACGCGGGCTCCGCTTGGCCAGGATGCGCTGAAGGGTGCGGCGGTGCATGTTGAGCCGCCGCGCGGTTTCCGACACGTTGCGATCGCAAAGCTCGTAGACCCGCTGGATATGTTCCCAGCGCACGCGGTCGGCGCTCATCGGGTTTTCGGGGGGCGGGGGCAGATCCTCGTCGCCGGCGACAAGCGCGTTGACGATGTCGGTCGCGTCCGCGGGTTTCGACAGGTAATCCGTCGCACCGATCTTCACGGCCGCGACCGCGGTGGCGATGGCCCCGTAGCCCGTCAGCACCACGATCCGCGCATCGGGCCGCGCCTTGCGCAGATCCTCGACCACGTCGAGCCCGTTGCCATCGCCGAGGCGAAGATCGATCACCGCGTAGGCGGGCGCGGCCACGGCCACGGCGGCGCGACCGTCCGCCACGCTTTCGGCGGTCCGCACGTCGAAACCGCGCTTTTCCATGGCCTTGGCCAGCCGACGCAGGAACGATTCGTCATCGTCGACGAGCAGCAGCGTGCGGTCGGGGCCAAGATCGAGTGTCTGGGTGTCGGCCACTTCGGCCTCCGGCATATCCAACATGAGGCAAGACTTAGGCCGTCACCATGCAGCGGTCAAACGCCGCTCACATCGCCTTGACGAAGCATTGCACCCGGGCGGCCAGGTCTTCGGGCCCCGCATCGCGCCGGAAGAACTCCACGAAGCCGTGGCCGGGCAGCACGAGGTAGGTGAAGGTGGAGTGATCGACCAGGTAGTAGGGGTCGTCGCTCGCTTGCCTGTTGTAGTAGGTGCGGAAGGTCTGGCTTGCCGCCTTCACCTGCTCGGGCGAGCCGGTGAGCCCCACCATGCGGGGATGCAGGTTCTCGGCGAAGGCGCCGACCACCTCCGGTGTGTCGCGCTCGGGATCGATCGAGATGAAGACCGGGGTGACGATGTGCCCGCGCTCTTCGAGAATCTCCACCGCCGCGACGTTCCGCGCCGTGTCGAGCGGGCAGACATCGGGGCAGAACGTGTAGCCGAAGTAGAGCAGCGACGGCTTCGTGATGACGTCCGTGTCGGTCACGGTTTCCCCGGCCGCGTTCACGAGCTCGAAGGAGCCGCCGATCTGGCCCGAGCCCCCTGCGACCTGCGCGCCACGGCACTGCGCGAACCTGTCGCCCTCGCCGCTCGTGGAGCCCGTGACCCTGTCGCCGCCCACCAGAAACACCAGCCCGAGGCCGAGACCAGCCACACCGGCCGCGGCAAGCGCAATCCATCGCATCATGACCATCTTCGCGCCCGCGGGACGCGTCTCCGAAGTTGAAGCTTTCGTCATGAGACCTAATGATTGCAGGGGCGGATGCAAGCGGCAGGAAAGCGCAGATGACCGACACCTCGCTGACCATGCTGCCCGGGCGACGGCGGCGCGACTGGATCCGCCTGCGCACGACGATCCTGCTGCGGTGGATGGCGATCTTCGGGCAGTTGGTGGCGCTGCTGATCGCCCGCGAGCATGTCGGTCTGGTGCTGCCGCTCGGGCCCTGCCTTCTGGTGATCTCCGCCTCGATCATCGTCAACCTGATCGCGATGTTCGTCTTTCCGGGCAACCGGCGCCTGTCGGAGCGCGAGACGATGCTGATGGCGCTCTTCGACATCCTGCAGCTCGCGCTGCTGCTCGCGCTGACCGGCGGCCTCCACAATCCCTTCGCCCTGC
Organism: Rhodosalinus sp. FB01; assembly: GCF_041365715.1. Classification (NCBI taxonomy): domain Bacteria; kingdom Pseudomonadati; phylum Pseudomonadota; class Alphaproteobacteria; order Rhodobacterales; family Paracoccaceae; genus Rhodosalinus; species Rhodosalinus sp. FB01. Next base: position 15,639 of record NZ_JBGFSH010000009.1, read on the forward strand.
TGCTGCTCGGCCCCGTCACGGTGTCGGCGTCGGTGCTGGCGCTCGGCTCCACGCTCTTTCTCGCCGCCGTGGCGATGACCGTGGTCTCGGCGCTGGCCGCCTGGCACGTGCCGCTTCGGTTGCCGGACGGCGCCGCGCTCGAGATGCCGCCGCTCTACCTTTTCGGAGTCTGGGCCGCGCTGATCATCGCGCTGGCCTTCCTGTCGATCTATTCGCGGCGCGTCGCGCAGGAGATGCACGCCATGTCCGACGCGCTGACGGCCACGCAGATGGCCCTCGCCCGGGAGCAGAAGCTGACCGACCTGGGCGGCGTCGTGGCCGCCGCCGCGCACGAGTTGGGCACGCCGCTGGCGACCATCAAGCTGGCCGCCGGCGAACTGGCCGAGGAACTCTCCCGCAATCCCGAACTCTCGGAGGACGCGCGGCTGATCGCCGCGCAGGCCGACCGATGCCGCGACATCCTGCGCTCCATGGGGCGCGCCGGGAAGGAAGACCTGCACCTGCGGCAGGCGCCCCTGACCGAGGTGCTTCGCGAGGCGGTCGAGCCGCACCAGAACCGCGGCAAGACGATCGTGTTCGAACAGTCCCTCGGCGCCGGCGCCGAGCCCTTGCCCCCCGCGATCCACCGCCGGCCCGAGATCATCCACGGCTTGCGGAACCTGGTCCAGAACGCCGTCGACTTCGCGCACGACACCGTCTGGGTCGAGGCGCGCTGGAGCGCCGACTGGATCTCGGTCCGAATCATGGACGACGGCGACGGCTTCCCGCCGCAGGTGCTGGCACGGATCGGCGAGCCCTTCATGCGCCGCCGCCGGAGCGTGCGGGACCTCGTCGCGCGCCCGCAATACGAGGGCATGGGCCTTGGTCTCTTCATCGCCAAGACGCTGCTGGAGCGCACGGGCGCGCAGCTCAGCTTCGCCAACGGCGCGGACCAGGCCGCACCGCGCGAACGACGGCCGGAGCGGTCCGGCGCGGTGGTCGAGGTGAGCTGGCCACGGCGCAAGATCGATGCGCGCAGCGGCGAGGATCCGGTGCCGTCGGCCGGGCCCAACCGGCCCATCGAGGCGTGACGGGCGCCGCGGCCTTTACACTTCGTTAACCATTCTCCGATCAGGCTTGCCGCGTCGCCACCAGCTGCCGGAGGCCGACGGGCCATGCCCGACGCCGCAACATTCGCCGCGATCGCCCTGGGCAGCCTTGCCGCCGCGCTTCTCGGGGCGTGGCTCGTGCCCAGGGTTTCGCGCGACGACGCCGTTGTTGTCGCCGATCCCCACGGCGAGGCGGTCGTGTTCCTGATGGAGGGGCCCGACATCGCCGACGCCAGCGCGCCGGCGCTCGCGCTTCTTCCACGGGACGCGGCGGCGTTGGATGACTGGGCGCGGCTGCGCGCCTGCCTCGGCCCGCGCTTCCCCGCCTTCCCCGAGACCCCCGACGGGGTGCCCGAGGGCGGGACGCGGCTACCCACGGCGGACGAGGAAGACGACGCTTGCCTCGTGTTGCAGCGCCAGGGCGGCGTGCTGCGCGTCGAGATCGAGGAGCCCGAGATCGACGCCTCGGACCGGCACCGCCTCGCTCTCGCGCGGCTGGACTGCGCGACGCTGCGCCATGCCACCACCCACGCGCCCGACCCCTGCTGGCGCACCGACGCGACCGGCCGCGTCGTCTGGGCGAACCGCGCCTATCTCGCCCTTGCGGAACAGACCCGAAGCTGGGCCGAGGGGGCCGTACCACCCAGGCTCTTCGACCTGCCGCGGCCTGCCCCGGGCGACCCGCCGGCGCGCCATGCGGTCAATCGCCCGAACGGAACGCCGATCCACTGGTTCGACATCCGGACCGTGCCGGCGGGCGGCGAATGGGTGCACTTCGCCACCAACGTGGACGCCGCGGTGGCGAGCGCCGCGGCGCAGCGCCAGTTCGTGCAGACCCTGACGAAGATCTTTGCGGAGCTTTCGATCGGCCTGGCCGTCTTCGACCGCGAGAGGCGCCTCGTCCTCTTCAACCCGGCGCTTCTCGATCTGACCGGGATGCCCGCCGATCTGCTGAGCGCGCGTCCGGCGCTCGCCACCTTCTTCGACCAGCTGCGCGAGCGCCGCATCATGCCCGAGCCCAAGGATTACGGCTCCTGGCGCGAGGCGACCGAGGCGCTGGCCACCGCCGCCTCCACCGGGCGCTGCGCCGAAAACTGGAGCCTGCCCTCGGGACTGACCTATCGCGTGACGGGACGGCCCCACCCGGACGGCGCCGTGGCGTTCCTGTTCGAGGACATCACCGCCGAGGTATCCCTGACCCGCCGGTTCCGCACGGAAATCGAACTCGGGCAGGCCGTGCTCGATGCCCTCGAGGAGGCGCTCGCCGTCTTCTCGCCACAGGGCGTGATCGTCTTCACGAACCGCGCCTACCGGCGGCTCTGGGCGGTGAACCCGGACGCCCGCATCCGCGACACCACCGCCGCCGAGGCGCTGCGCCTCTGGCAGACGGCCTGCCGCCCGGGTCCGGATTGGGACGGGCTGGCCGCCGCGCTTTCGGCCGGGGCGCGGACGGCGTCGTGGCGGGAGGCGGCGGTGCATCGCGACGGGCCGCGGCTCGATGTCCGCGTGCGCCCTCTCGGCGGCGGCGCGGCGGTCGTGAGCTTCGGCATCGACCCGCGCCGCCTGCTTGCCGCGCCCGACCGGCCCGCCACCGGCGGGCAGCGCACCGCGGATGTGGGCTGATCTGCGCTTGCGGCCGGGGGCGGGCGCGATAGTCTCTGCCCGATGAGCCGCAGCCCCCTGTCCTTTCACGCATCCTCGCCAGAGGCGACCTGCGCTTTCGCCGAAGCTCTCGGCGCGCGCCTCGCGCCGGGCGATGCGGTACTCCTCACGGGTCCGGTCGGCGCGGGCAAGTCGCATTTCGCGCGCTGCCTGATCGCGGCGCTCCTCACCGCGCCGGAGGATATCCCCTCGCCCACCTTCACGCTGGTGCAAAGCTATGCCGGCCGCAGCGGCGAGATCTGGCACGCGGATCTCTACCGGCTGGCGGACAGTTCCGAGATCGCGGAACTCGGCCTCGAGGAGGCGTTCGACACCGCCATCTGCCTTGTCGAATGGCCCGACCGCCTGGGCGACGCCGCACCGGCGGACGCGCTCGCCATCCGGTTCGCGCCGGGGCCGGGCGAGAGCGACCGCGAGCTCACGCTGACATGGGAGGATCCGCGCTGGGCGGCGCGGCTCGAGGGTCTCGCGGAGCGGGTGCATGGCTGACCGCGCCCGCCGCATCACCACCTTTCTGGCCGTGGCCGGCTGGGAGGACGCCGAGGCGCGGCCGCTCGCCGGCGACGCCTCGTCCCGACGCTACGCGCGGCTGCGGCGTGCGGACGGCGCGCGCGCGGTCCTGATGGATGCCGACCCCGCGACCGGAGAGACCGTGCGCCCGTTCCGGCGGATCGCACGGCATCTCCTCGGCCTCGGACTGAGCGCGCCGCGCATTCTCGCCGCGGACGAGACGGGCGGGCTTCTGCTGCTCGAGGACCTGGGCGACGCGCTTGTCGGGCGGGTCGCGGCGGTCGAGCCCGCGGCCGAGCCCCGGCTCTATGCGGCCGCGGCCGGGACGCTGGCGGCGCTTCATCGCCACGCCCCGCCGGACCGGGTGGACCCCGCCACGCCGGCGCGGCTCGCCGCGATGACCGACCCCGCGTTCACGCACTACGCCCCCGAAATGCCCGACGCGCGGCGCCGGCAGGCCGTGCAGGCGCTGGAGGCCCTGCTCGCACGGCACGCCGACGCGGCGACCGTTCTCGTCCTGCGCGATTTCCATGCCGAGAACCTGATCTGGCTTCCCGAGCGCGACGAGGCTGCGCGCATCGGGCTGCTGGATTTCCAGGACGCGATCGCGGGCCACCCGGCCTACGATCTCGCCTCGCTGCTCACCGATGCCCGGCGCGACGTGAGCCCCGCGGCCGCCGACGCCGCGCGCCGGGCCTACCTCGACGCGACCGGCACGCAGGCGGAGGCATTCGGCACCGCGATGGCCGTCCTGGGGGTGCAGCGCAACCTGCGCATCCTCGGCGTCTTCGCCCGGTTGGCGCGGATGCACGGCAAGCCGGGGTACCTCGATCTGCTGCCGAGGGTCTGGGCCCATCTGCAGGCGGACCTGTCCCGTCCCGCCCTCGCCACCCTGTCGGCCGCGCTCGACGGGGCGCTTCCGCCGCCGTCCCCCGCCCATCTCGAGACGCTGAGGCGGCCATGCCCGAAGCCGTGATGCTTTTCGCCGCGGGCTTCGGCACGCGCATGGGCGCGCTCACCGCGGAGCGGCCGAAACCGCTGATCGAGGTCGCCGGCCGGCCTCTGATCGATCACGCGCTCGACATCGCCGAAGCGATCGGCGCGCGCTGCGTCGTCGCCAACCTCCACTACCTGCCTGCCCCGCTCGAGGCGCATCTCGCCCCGCGCGGGGTGCGCCTCTCCGTCGAGGCGCCCGACATCCTCGAAACGGGGGGCGGCTTGCGCGCGGCGCTGCCGCTTCTCGGCCCGGGCCCGGTCTTCACGATGAACACCGATGCCGTCTGGGACGGGCCGAACCCGCTCGAGCTTCTGCGCGAGGCATGGGACCCGGCCCGGATGGACGCGCTTCTGCTTTGCGTGCCGCCGGAGCGCGCGCTGGGCCACGCGGGGCACGGGGATTTCGCGATCTCGCCTGACGGGTCCGCGACGCGGGGCCCCGGCCTCGTCTATTCCGGCGCCCAGATCGTCGATCCCGCGGGGCTGCACGCCATCCGCGACACCGCGTTCTCGCTCAACCTGCTGTGGGACCGGATCCTCGCGGCGGGTCGTCTCCACGCGCTGGCCTATCCGGGCCGATGGTGCGACGTGGGCCGCCCCGAGGGCATCGCGCTTGCAGAGGCCATGCTGGAGGGTCGCGATGTTCGCGCCTGAGGATCCGCGTCTCTTCGGCCTGCCCCCCGGCGTCGATTTTCCCGCCGCGCTGGTGGCCGGGCTCGAGGCGCGGCTCGCCGGCGCGCCGCCCGAGGCGATGGCGCGGGTGGAGGGCATCGTGAACACCCGCCGCATGGCCCGGCGCCTGCGCGCGATCTTTGACGCGGGGCCGGCGCGGCTTCTGCCCCGCATCGGCCTCGTCACCGACCTGGGAGAGGTCGCGGATCTCGCCCATGTCCCGCCCGCCGCGCCGCCGCTCCGCCGGCGGCTGGAACTGGTGCAGCTCATCGCGGCGTTGATCGAGCGCGAGCCCGGCGCCGCCCCGCGCGACGCGCTCTACGACCTTGCCGACAGCCTCGCCGACCTGATGGACGAAATGGGCGCCGAAGGGGTCGCCCCTGCCACGGTGATGGGGCTCGACGTGTCGGACCAGTCGGGGCATTGGCAACGCGCGCTGCGGTTCCTGAAGATCGCCGAAACCTATATCGGGCAGGCGGACGTGCCGCCCGATGCCGGAAGCCGCCAGCGCGACGTGATCGCGCGACCCGTGTCCCGCTGGCAGGCCGCGCCGCCCGACCACCCCGTCATCGTGGCGGGATCCACCGGCTCGCGCGGCGCGACGGCGATGCTGATGCAGGCGGTGGCGCGGCTGCCGCAGGGCGCGGTGGTGTTGCCGGGGTTCGATTTCACGCTGCCCGACGCGGTCTGGGCGGACATGGACGAAGGCCCGCGCCCCGAGGAGGATCACCCGCAATACCGCTTCCGGCCGCTGATGACCGCGCTCGGCCTCGCGCCCGGCGACGTCGCGCGCTGGCACGACATGCCAGAGCCCAACGCCGCGCGGAACCGCCTCGTCTCGCTCGCGCTGCGCCCCGCCCCGGTGACCGACCAGTGGCTGTCGGACGGGCCGGGTCTGGGCGAGCTGAGTCCGGCGGCCGAGGGCGTCACCCTGCTGGAAGCGCCCGGCCAGCGGGAGGAGGCGGCGGCCATCGCGCTGCGGTTGCGGCAGGCGGCCGAGAACGGGCAGCGCGCGGCCCTCATCACGCCGGACCGCACGCTGACGCGCCAGGTGACGGCGGCGCTCGCGCGCTGGGGCATCATGCCCGACGACAGCGCGGGCCAGCCGCTGCCGCTTTCGCCGCCCGGGCGTTTCCTGCGGCTGGTGGCCGGGCTTTTCGAGGGGCGGCTGACGACGGGGGGGCTGCTGGCGCTTCTGAAACACCCGCTCACCCATTCGGGCGCGGACCGCAACCGCCACCTTCTCTTCACCCGCGAACTCGAACTGCATCTGCGCCGGGAGGGCGTGCCCTACCCGGAGCCGCGCCGCCTTTCGGCCTTCGCCGAGGCGCGGTCGCTCGACGGGCTGACGGGATGGGCGGCGTGGCTTGCCGATACGGCCTGCGGACGCGACGCTCCGGGCCCCCGGCCGCTGTCCGAGCGCGTGCGCGCGCACCTGCACCTCGCCGAAGCGCTCGCCGCCGGGCCGGACAGGCCCGGTGCCGGCGGTCTCTGGGATCGGGACGCCGGGCGGAAGGCCCGCGCGGTGATGGACGAGCTCGCCGCGGAGGCGGATCGCGCGGGCCACATCGACGCCCATGATTACAGCCGCCTGCTGTCCTCGGTGCTGGGCCGCGAGGAGGTGCACGACGGCGAGGAGGCGCATCCCCACATCCGCATCTGGGGCACGCTCGAGGCGCGGGTGCAGGGCGCCGAGCTTCTGATCCTCGGCAGCCTGAACGAGGGCGCGTGGCCGGAACCGGTTGCGCCCGATCCCTGGCTCAACAGGGCGATGCGGCAGCGGGCCGGCCTCCTGTCGCCGGAGCGCGGCATCGGGCTGGCCGCGCACGACTTCCAGCAGGCGGTGGGCGCGCAGGAGGTCTGGCTGACCCGGTCGGTCAAGGACGAGGGCGCGCAGACCGTGCCGTCGCGCTGGCTCAACCGGCTGACCAACCTGATGAACGGGCTTCCGCACCAGGGGGGCGACGCGGCGCTCGCGGCGATGCGGGCGCGCGGCGAACACTGGCTCGCGCTGGCCGCGCGCCTAGACGAGGCCCCGCCCGCAGCGCCGGCGCACCGTCCCTCGCCTCGCCCGCCGGCAGACGCCCGGCCCGCGCGGCTGTCCGTCACCGAGATCCAGAAGCTCATCCGCGACCCTTACGCGATCTACGCGCGCCACGTGCTTCGGCTGCGGCCCCTCGACCCGCTCGACCGCCCGCCCGACGCGCTCCTGCGCGGGATCGTCGCGCATTCGGTCCTGGAACGTTTCGTCCGCGACCGCGTGGATGCGCCCGAACGCATGACGGAGGCCGAACTGCTCTCCGTGGCGCGGGAGGTGTTGCGGGACGCGGTGCCCTGGGCGTCCACCCGGACCTTCTGGCTGGCGCGCCTCGCCCGCGTCGCGCCGTGGTTCGTCAGGACGGAGGCCACGCGCCGCGCCCGCGCCCGGGCCGTGGCGTTCGAAGCCAGGGGCGCGGCAGAGATCACGGATCTGGGCTTCACCCTCTCGTCCCGGGCCGACCGGATCGATCGGGGCGAGGACGGGGCGCTCTGGCTTTACGATTACAAGACCGGGACGCCGCCCTCCGCGAAGGAGCAGGCCGCGTTCGACAAGCAGCTTCTGCTCACCGCCGCCATGGCCGAACGCGGCGCGTTCGAGGCGCTCGGTCCCGCGCCGGTGGCGGGGGCAGCCTTCGTCGGGCTCGGCACGAAGCCCGAAGAGGTCTCGGCCCCCCTCGACGCCGAGCCGCCGGCGGAGGTGTGGGCGCGCCTCCGCGACCTCGTCGCGCTCTTCCAGGATCCCGGCAAGGGGTTCACGTCGCGCCACGCGGTCAAGAGCGAGCGAATGGACGGCGAGTACGACCATCTCGCCCGATTCGGCGAATGGGACGACGCCGACGACCCCCTTCCGGAGAACCTGGCATGAGCCGCCGCGACGCCGCCAGCCAGCGGCAGGTGGAGGCCGCCGCGCCGGACTTCTCCACCTGGCTGGCCGCCAATGCCGGGTCGGGCAAGACCCGCGTGCTCACCGACCGGGTGGCGCGTCTTCTGCTCGGCGGCACCGCGCCGGAGAGCATCCTCTGCCTGACCTACACCAAGGCGGCGGCGAGCGAGATGCAGAACCGCCTTTTCGAACGGCTCGGCGAATGGGCCATGCTGGAGGACGCAGCGCTGCGCGACGAACTCGCGAAACTGGGAGAGGAGGGCCGGCTGAACCGTGCGCGCCTGCGCCGGGCCCGCACCCTATTCGCCCGGGCGATCGAGGCGCCCGGCGGGCTGAAGATCCAGACCATCCACGCCTTCTGCGCGGGGCTTCTGCGCCGGTTCCCGCTGGAGGCGGGGGTGACCCCCGGTTTCACCGAGATGGAGGACCGGGCGGGCGCGCTGCTGCGGGCCGAGATCGTGGAACGCATGGCCGAGGGCCCGGACGCGTCGGCGGTGGAGACGCTGGCCGGGCAGGTGGACGATGGCGCGCTCGAGGGGCTGACCACCGAGATCGTGACCCACCGCGAGGGTTTCGTGCGCGCGCTGGGATGGGACGACGCGCTCTCGCTGTTCGGCCTGCCCCCCGGAACGGACGCGGCGTCGATCGAGGCCCGGGTGTTTCTCGGGGGCGAGCGGGCGCTTCTGGACGCGCTGATCCCCGCGCTCCTCGAAAGCGGCGGCAACGACGCGAAGGCGGGCCAGAGGCTCGCCGCCATCGACAGCCTCGGCCTCGCATCGCTGCCCGCGCTCGAGGATGCCTTTCTCTACGGCGCCGGGGCCAGGGCGCCCTTCGCCGCGAAGATCGGTAGCTTTCCCACGAAACGCGTCCAGAACGGCGCCTTCGCGCCGCACATGCCCGCGCTCGAGGCGTTCATGCAGCGGGTCGAGGCCGCCCGCGAGCCCCGGCTCGCGCTCGAGGCCGCGCGGCGCACGCATGCGCTCCACGCCTTCGCGCGGCCGTTCCTCGAGACGCTGGAGGCGGAGAAGCAGCGCCGCGGATGGCTCGATTTCGACGACCTCATCCTGCATGCGCGGCGGCTGCTTTCGGACGAGGCGGTAGCCGACTGGGTGCTCTTCCGTCTCGACGGGGGGCTCGACCACATCCTCGTGGACGAGGCGCAGGACACGAGCCCCGAGCAGTGGGCGGTGATCGAGCTCCTGGCGCGGGAGTTCACGGCGGGCGAGGGCGCACGCCCCGATGCCGGGCGCAGCCTTTTCGTGGTTGGCGACAAGAAGCAGTCGATCTATTCCTTCCAGGGTGCGGATCCGGGCGCCTTCGACCGGATGCAGGCGGAGTTCGCGCGCAGGCTCCGGGGGGCGGATCGCCCGCTCCAGTCGCTGTCGCTCGATCACTCCTTCCGCTCCTCGCCGGCGATCCTGCGCGCGGTCGACGCGACCTTCGAGGGGCGCGTGGAGGCGGGGTTTTCCGGGGGCGAGCCGCATATCGCCTTCAAGGAGGACATGCCGGGGCGCGTGGACCTCTGGCCCGTCGTACCCAGGGCGGAGAAGCCCGAGGAGGAACCGTGGTACGCGCCCGTGGACCGCACGGGCGAGGCGCATCACGCCGTGCGGCTCGCCCGGCGCATCGCCGACGCGATCCACGACATGATCGAGAGCCGCGCGCCGGTGGCCCGGGCGGCCAAGGGGGCGCCGGGCTGGCACCTCGGACCGGTGCGGCCCGGCGACATCATGGTGCTGGTCCAGCGCCGCTCCGAGCTCTTCCACGAGATCATCGGCGCCTGCAAGGCGCGCGGCCTGCCGGTGGCCGGCGCGGACCGGCTGAAGCTCGGCGCGGAACTCGCCGTGCGCGATCTCGGCGCCGTGCTGCAGGTGCTCGACCTGCCCGAGGACGACCTTTCGCTCGCCGCCGCGCTGCGCTCGCCGCTCTTCGGGCTGTCCGAGCAGGAGCTCTTCGACCTCGCCCATCGCCGCCACGAGCGGCATCTCTGGCAGGCGCTGACGCGGCGCCGGACGGAGTTCCCGGAGGCCTACGCGATCCTCGACGACCTGATGGCGGAGGCGGAGTTCCTGCGCCCCTACGACCTGATCGAGCGCATCCTGATCCGCCACGACGGCCGGCGCCGCCTTATCGGGCGGCTCGGACCCGAGGCGCAGGACGGGATCGACGCCCTGCTGGGACAGGCGCTGGCCTACGAGCGCGGCGAAGTGCCGAGCCTGACAGGTTTCCTGCAGTGGATGCAGGCCGACGATCAGGAGATAAAGCGCCAGATGGATGCCGCGGGGGACCGCATCCGGGTTATGACGGTGCACGGCGCGAAGGGGCTGGAAGCGCCCGTCGTGATCCTGCCCGACAGCGGCAAGCGGGATATCCGCCTGCGGGACAAGCTTGTCGCGGACGTTGGCGACGTGCTCTGGGCGATGCCGGCGGATGCGGCCCCGGACCGTCTGCGCGCCGCGCGGGAGGCCGCCATCGCCGCCCAGGAGGCGGAGCGCGACCGCCTTCTCTACGTCGCCATGACCCGGGCCGAAAGCTGGCTGATCGTGGCCGCAGGTGGCGAACTCGGCAAGGACGGCCGGGCCTGGCACGACCAGGTGCGCACGGGCCTCGAACGGCTCGGGGCGGAGGTGCGTGACTTCGGCTTCGAGGACGCCGAAGCGCCGGGACTGCGGCTGCGGCACGGGGCATGGGCCGCGCCCGAGAGCGCGGAGCCTCCGGCGCCGACCACGCCGCCCGCGCTGCCCGGCTGGGCCACGCGCTCCGCGCCGGTGGCGTCGCCGCCGCCCGAGACCCTGTCGCCTTCCGATCTCGGCGGCGCCAAGGCGCTTCCCGGCGAGGCGGGGCTCGACGAGACCGCGGCGAAGCTCAGGGGCACGCGGCTGCACCTCCTGCTCGAGCATTTGCCCGCGGCGCCCCGCGCGGACTGGCAGATCCTGGCCGAACGGCTGCTCGCGCGGCCGCCGGAGCCGGCGCCGGCCTCCGAGGTGGCCGCGCTTCTGGCCGAGGCGCGCGCCGTGCTGGACGCGCCCGCGCTCGCGCCGCTCTTCGCGCCCGGGGCGCTGGTCGAGGTGCCCGTCAGCACGGCGCTCGCCGAACTCGGGGGGCGGCGGGTGCACGGCACGATCGACCGCCTGCTGATCGCGCCCGGCCGTATGACCGCCGTCGATTTCAAGACGAACGCGGTTGTGCCCGTCCGCCCCGAAGAGGTGCCCGAGGGCCTTCTTCGCCAGATGGGCGCCTATGCCGCGGCGCTCGCGCAGGTCTTTCCGGACCACGCGCAGGACATCGCGATCGTCTGGACGCGCACCGCAACCCTGATGCCATTGCCGCGCGATCTCGTGATCGGGGCGCTGGCGCGGGCCGGGGCGCCTTGACGGTGTGCCGTGGCCTACATACTTTCGCGGCTCACATGAAAGCCGCGAGGAGGCGAACCTGATGGCAACCGTTGCAGTGACCGACGACACCTTCGACTCCGAGGTGAAACAGTCCGATATCCCCGTGGTCGTGGATTTCTGGGCCGAGTGGTGCGGCCCGTGCAAGCAGATCGGCCCGGCGCTGGAGGAACTTGCCCAAGAGATGTCCGGCAAGATCAAGGTCGCCAAGGTGGACGTGGACCAGAACCCGAACACCGCCGCCTCGATGGGCGTGCGCGGCATCCCCGCGCTGTTCATCTTCAAGGACGGGCAGGTGATTTCCAACCGCGCGGGCGCCGCGCCGAAGGCGGCCCTGCAAAGCTGGATCGAGGACTCGATCTGAACCGACCCCGATGACCGGCAGGCCGGGGCGCCCGCGCGGCGCCCCTTTGCTTTCCGGCCGGCCGCGCGCGACAGCGCCGGCAGGCCGCGGCGCCGGGCGGACGACCGGAAGGAGACTTCATGAGTGACGGACCGGGCTGGCATGGCACGACGATCCTCGCGGTGCGCCGCGGCGGCCGTGTCGTGGTCGCGGGCGACGGGCAGGTGAGCCTCGGCGACACCGTGATCAAGGGCAGCGCGCGAAAGGTGCGCCGCCTCTCCCCGGGCGGGCGCGAGGTCGTCGCGGGCTTCGCCGGCTCCACCGCCGACGCCTTCACCCTGCTGGAGCGACTCGAATCCAAGCTCGAGGCGACCCCCGGACAGCTTCAGCGGGCCTGCGTCGAGCTCGCCAAGGACTGGCGGACCGACAAGTATCTTCAGAAGCTCGAGGCGATGCTGATCGTCTCGGACGGGGCGCAGATGTTTGTCGTGGCGGGCGCGGGCGACGTGCTCGAGCCGGAACACGATGTCGCGGCCATCGGCTCGGGCGGGAACTATGCCCTGGCCGCCGCCCGGGGGCTCATGGAAACGGACATGGACGCCGAAACCGTCGCCCGCCATGCCATGGCGATCGCGGCCGACATCTGCGTCTACACGAACGGAAACCTGACCGTGGAAATCATCGCGGCGTGCCGGGTTTCGGACCCCCCGCCGGTGCGCGCCGCCGCGCGCCGACCGCCGCGAGCAAAGACGGACCCTGCCATGACCGACCTGACCCCCCGTGAAATCGTCTCGGAACTGGACCGCTTCATCATCGGCCAGGCGGAGGCCAAGCGCGCGGTCTCCGTGGCGCTGCGCAACCGCTGGCGTCGCCGCCAGCTCGGCCCCGACCTTCGGGAAGAGGTCTATCCCAAGAACATCCTCATGATCGGGCCCACCGGCGTCGGCAAGACCGAGATAAGCCGCCGGCTGGCGCGGCTGGCCCGCGCGCCCTTCGTCAAGGTGGAAGCCACGAAGTTCACCGAGGTGGGGTATGTCGGCCGCGACGTGGAGCAGATCGTCCGGGACCTGATGGACGCGGCCATCGCCATGACGCGCGAGCACATGCGCGAGGAGGTCAAGGCCACCGCCCACGCCGCCGCCGAGGACCGGGTGATCGACACGCTCGCCGGCGAGAACGCCCGCGAGGGCACTCGCGAGATGTTCCGCCGCAAGCTCCGCGACGGAGAGCTCGACGACACCGAGATCGAGCTGGACGTGGCCGAAAGCGCCTCGCCCTTTCCCGCCTTCGAGATGCCCGGACAGCCGGGCGCACAGATGGGCGTCAATCTCGGCGACATCTTCGGCAAGGCCTTCGGCGGGCGGACCGTGCGCAAGCGCATGACCGTGGCCGAAAGTTACGAGGTGCTGGTGTCGGAGGAAGCCGACAAGCTTCTCGACGACGAGACCGTGTCCCGCCGCGCCCGCGAGGCGGTGGAGGAGAACGGGATCGTCTTCCTCGACGAAATCGACAAGGTCTGCGCGCGCGCCGAGACCCGCGGCGCGGACGTGAGCCGCGAGGGCGTGCAGCGCGATCTTCTGCCGCTGATCGAGGGTACCACCGTCTCCACCAAGCATGGCCCGGTGAAGACCGATCACATCCTCTTCATCGCGAGCGGCGCCTTCCACATCGCCAAGCCTTCCGACCTGCTGCCGGAACTGCAGGGCCGCCTGCCGATCCGGGTGACGCTGCGCGACCTGACCGAGGGCGATTTCGTGCGCATCCTCACCGAGACCGACAACGCGCTGACCCGGCAATATGCCGCGCTCATGGCGACGGAGCAGGTGGAGGTGACGTTCACCGAGGACGGCATCGCCGCGCTCGCCCGCATCGCCGCCGAGGTCAACCAGAGCGTCGAGAACATCGGCGCGCGGCGGCTCTACACCGTGATGGAGCGTGTCTTCGAGGAGCTTTCCTTCACCGCGCCGGACCGTGCGGGCGACCGGATCACCGTCGACGCCGATTTCGTCGAACGGCATCTGGGCGAGCTGACCCGCCAGAGCGATCTGAGCCGCTACGTGCTCTGACGGCGCGTCGCGGGCCTTTCCTCGGCGGCGAGCGAATCCATCACCCTGACCAGCTCGCTGCTGATCCCGGGCTCGGACAGCGCGTGGCCCGCGTTGCGCACCAGGCGCAGGTCGGCCGCCGGCCACGCCTCGGCCAGTTCCCACGCGCGGCGTGGCGGGCAGATCATGTCGTAGCGGCCCTGCACGATATGCGCGCCCACCCGCGAGATCCGGTCGATACGCCGCAGGATCTGTCCGTCCTCATCGAGAAATCCGGCATTGCGGAAATAGTGATTTTCCAGCCGCGCGAAGGCGCGGGCGTAATCGCCGGGCGCCTCTCCGCCGCCGCCGTTGCTGGCGACCGAGGCGAGCGCGTTTTCCCAGCACGTCCAGGCCCGGGCGTATTTCGTCTCTGCCCGGAGATCTCCGCAGAAAAGCCTGCGGTGATAGGCACCGATCATGTCGTCCCGCTCGTCCTCGGGGATCGGCGCGATGAAACGGGCCCATGTCTCCGGCCAGAACAGTCCCGCGCCGCCGCCGTAGAACCAGTCGAGCTCGGCCCGGGTCATCAGGAACACGCCGCGCAGGACGAGGTGGCGCACGCGTTCCGGGTGGCTCTGGGCGTAGACCAGCGCCAGCGTCGCGCCCCAGGATCCGCCGAAAACGATCCACTCTCCGATGCCAAGCGCCTTTCGGATGCGTTCGATGTCGTCCACGAGATGCCACGTCGTGTTGGCCGATACGCTGGCATGGGGGCGCGACCGGCCGCAGCCGCGCTGGTCGAACAGAACGACGCGGTAGCGCGCCGGGTCGAAGTAGCGACGCATCGCGGGGCTGCACCCACCCCCGGGGCCGCCATGCAGAACCACCACCGGGATGCCGTTCGGCGCCCCGCATTGCTCGACGTAGATGCTGTGGCCGTCGCCAACCTCCATCATCCGCTGGTCATAGGGATCGATGGGGGGATAAAGATGCGGCGCCGGGCCACTGTTGCCGGAGAACTTGTCCATGAGCGGACTATATTGTTCGACGGACCGGAATGACCATAGGGAGATCGCCATGCAGCCCGCCCAGAGCACCGTGGATGCCGACGAGGTCGCCAAGTTCGAAGCGATGGCCGCCGAATGGTGGGACCCGGAGGGAAAGTTCAAGCCGCTGCACATGCTCAACCCGTGCCGGCTCGATTACATCACGGGCCAGATCGCCGGAGAGTTCGACCGCGACCTGTCCGCCGAGCGCCCCTTCGAAGGGCTTCGGCTTCTGGACATCGGATGCGGCGGCGGCCTCCTGTGCGAGCCGATGGCCCGGCTGGGCGCCGAGGTTGTCGGCGTGGACGCGGCGGCCCGCAACATCCCCGTGGCCGAGGCCCACGCGCGCCAATCCGGTCTCGAGATCGACTATCGCCACGACACCGCGGAGAATCTCGTCGCCGCAGGAGAACGGTTCGACGTCGTACTGAACATGGAGGTGGTGGAGCATGTCGCAGACCCGGCCACCTTTCTCGGCGCCTGTCACGCGCTTCTGCGTCCCGGCGGGCTGATGGTGTGCTCGACAATCAACCGCAACGCGAGAAGTTTCGCCGCAGCGATCGTGGGCGCGGAATACGTCATGCGCTGGCTGCCGAAGGGCACGCATGACTGGAAAAAGTTCATAACGCCCGACGAGCTTTACGAGATGCTGCGCGGGGCGGGCCTGCAGCCGGTGGACCGGAAGGGCTTCGTCTTCAATCCGCTCACATGGTCCTGGTCGATCTCGGCGCGTGACCTGAGCGTCAACTACGTCACGGCCAGCCTGCGTCCGGCCTGAGGCCGAAATTTTCGGACGAAAATTCTGGCCGGCATCGCAACGGCACTGAAAAATCTTCGGACGAAGATTTTTCCCCGCTCACTCCGACTCGAGCTTCAGCCGAAGCTCGCGCAGGATGGGAAGCACCGCGCGCACCTTCTCCTCGCCCAGTTCGCCCACGAGCTCGGTGATCATGGGCGTGATCGCGGCCAGCGCCGCGTCGCGCGCACTCCGTCCCGAAGGGCTGATCGTCACCATCTTGCGCCGCGCATCGTCCCAGTCCGGACGGATGTGGATGTAGCCGGCGGCCTCCAGCTTTCCCAGCGTGTTGGTCATCGCGCCGCGCGTCACGTGGAAACTTCGGGCGAGTTGCGCCGGGCTCCGCTCGGTTCCGAAGCGCGCGAGGTGGTTGAGCACCGAGAAATGCGAGATCTCCATGCCCCGCGGCAGCACGCGACTCAACCTGTTCCTCGACAGCTGGTCCGCTGTCAGGATCTCGCTGAAAAGCGTCACTGCGAGGGCATGGGTCGCCTTGTCCATGTCAGGGTCCGCCGAACTCCCTGTCGTGGGAAAGGGAGGGCACGCGCGCGCGGGCGCTCTCGACGGCCGCGCGGTCGATCTCGACGAAGCTGAGGCCGGGACGGTCGCCCCCGTCGCACAGCACCTCGCCCCAGGGCGACACGGCCAGGCTGTGACCGTGCGTCTCCCGCGCCCGGCCGCGCACGGCCGGGTGGGTGCCGCACTGCGCCGGCGCGAGGACATGGGCGCCGCACTCGATCGCGCGCGCCCGGAGAAGCGGTTCCCAATGCGCCGCCCCCGTCACGGGCGAGAAGGCCGAGGGCACGGTCAGGATCTCGGCCCCGGCCTGCGCGAGCGCCCGGAAGAGATAGGGGAAGCGCACGTCGTAACAGATCGTCAGCCCGACGAGGCCGAACGGCGTTTCGGCCAGCACGGCCCCGCGCCCCGGGCGGAACCCGTCCGATTCCCGGTAGGTCTCGGTTTCGCTCACATCGACGTCGAACATGTGGATCTTGTCGTAGCGCGCCGCGACTCCGCCCTCCGGCCCGATCAGGTAGGAGCGATTCGCGAACCGGCCCCGCGGATCGTCCGTCTTGATGGCCAGCGACCCGATCAACAGCCAGACGCCCGCGCGCGCCGCCTCGTCGCGCAGGCCCGCGAGCGTCGGATCTCCGGCCTCGAAGCTCAGCACGTCGTTCTGCCGCGTGCGGCTCGTCGACACGCAGTTCGTGACCTCGGGCGTCAGGACGAACCCGGCGCCTTCGGCCGCGGCCTGCCGCAGGAAATCGCGCGCGGTGCGAAGATTCTCCTCCGGCGCGTCGGAGGAGGTCATCTGCACCAACGCCGCGCGCATCAGGCCGCCAGCATCGCGTCGAGCTTGCCCGCGCGTTCAAGCGCGAGAAGTTCGTCGCAGCCGCCGACATGGGTATCGCCGATGAAGATCTGCGGCACGGTGCGCCCTCCGTTGGCCCGCTGGATCATCTCGGCCTTGCGCTGGGGCTCTTCCCAGACATCGATCTCGGCGTAGCTGATGCCCTTCTTCGAAAGAAGGCGTTTTGCCGCGATGCAGAACCCGCAAAGCGGCGAGGTGTAGATTTCCACTGGCTTCATCGGAGCCGACCCTTCGGTTTCAAGCAATCCGTCAAAACTTAAGGGCGGTGGGCGACGCGCGCCAGCGCGAGTACGCAAATCTCGCTTGCGCCGGACGCAAGACAAGCGCGCGCCGCCGCGCTCAGCGTCGCGCCGGTGGTCATCACGTCGTCCACCAGAAGGACCGGCCGGCCCTCGATCAGCGGGCGGTGGCGCGGGGCGATGCGAATCGCATCCTCGAGTGTGGCGAAACGCGCCTCGCGGCCCAGCCCGTCGAGAACGGGCGTGCGCCGGTCGCGCAGCAGCAGATCGGGCACGTGAACGAGGCCGAGATCCGAGGCGACCGCCTTTCCAAGAAGTGCGGACTGGTTGAACCGCCTGCGGAAGAGGCGCCGCCAATGGAGCGGCACGGGCGCGACCACCGCGCCGGGGCGCAGGAGCGGCCGGGCCGCCGCGGCGAGCCACCTTGCGGCGGGGCGCACGATCTCGTGCCGGTCGCCGTGCTTCAGCGCAAGCACGAGGCGCCGGCCCGTGCCCTCGTAGAGCAGCGCCGCGCGACCCTGCGCCCAGGGTGGGGGATGCGCCATGCACCCGTCGCAAAGCACCGGTTCCCCCGGATCATCGCCGGGCAGCGGCACGCCGCAGGCGTCGCACACGAGGCCGCCGATGAAGGCGGTCTCGCGCCAGCACTCCGCGCAAAGGCCCCACTCGCTGGCGACCGGGTTGCCGCATCCGAGGCACAGGGGCGGGAAGACCAGCCGAAGCGCGGTTTGAATGCGGCCCGCCCAGACCCTATTATCGACCGACATGGAGACGCTCACGAAGATCACGGATCGCGCGGCGCTGTCCCGCAACCGCGCCCGGGCGCGCAAGCGGCCCGTCACCTTTCTCCACGAGACGGCGCGCGCCGATCTCGAGGATCGGCTGGCGATGGTTAACAGGGAGTTTACGGCGCCCGCCGTGATAAGCCCGATGCCAGACCTCTGGCAGGGGATCGCGCCCGGCGCGCGTCACGTCGCCCCGGCCGAAACGCTCGAGCTTGCCGAGGGGGCGCACGACCTTGTGATCCACGCCATGGATCTGCATTGGGCCGACGATCCGGTGGGCCAGCTCGTCCAGTGCCGCCGCGCGCTGCGGCCCGACGGTTTCTTCCTGGCCGTTCTTGCCGGCGGGCAGACGCTTCACGAACTGCGCGCGGCCCTCGGCCAGGCCGAAACCGAGGCGACGGGCGGCCTGTCGCCCCGCGTCGTGCCCATGGGCGAAATCCGCGACCTCGGCGCGCTCTTGCAACGCGCGGGGTTCGCGTTGCCCGTCGCCGACAGTTTCGCCCTGAAGGCCAGCTATCCCTCGGCGCTCCACCTCATGCGGGAACTGCGCGCGATGGGGGAGGGCAACGCGCTCGATGCGCGGCTGCGCCGGCCCACGGGACGAAAGGTGATCCTGCGCGCGGCGGAACTCTATTCCGAGGCCTTCGGAACGTCGGAGGGCCGGGTCACCGCGACCTTCGAACTGGTGGTGCTGACAGGGGGGGCGCCCGCCGCCGATCAGCCTCGACCCCTGCGTCCCGGCAGCGCAACCGCCCGGCTTGCCGACGCGCTCGGCACGACCGAAACCAAACTCCGCGATTGACGCGGCAGGATTTCTCCATATCTCCCCCCGATAACCGCAGAGCAAGGGACACGCCGATGCTGGATGCCGCCAAAGCCGAGACCAGACCCGTTCACGCGCCCGCGGACCACCCGAAGCTGCCCCCGCAACGCGTCGGCGTGCTGATCGCGAATCTCGGGACGCCCGACAATTACGACTACTGGTCGATGCGGCGTTACCTGAACGAGTTCCTGTCCGACCGGCGGGTGATCGATTACGCGCCCTGGAAATGGCAGCCGCTCTTGCAGCTCATCATCCTGACGAAACGTCCCTTCTCGAGCGGCGAGGCCTACAAGTCGATCTGGAACGAGGAAAAGGGCGAAAGCCCGCTGATGACTATCACAAAGGACCAGACCGCCGCGCTCGCCAAGCAGATGAAGGACCGCTACGGCGATCAGGTGATGGTCGATTTCTGCATGCGTTACGGCAACCCGTCGACCCAGTCCAAGGTGGACGCGATGGTCAAGGCCGGCTGCACACGCATCCTGTTCTTCCCGCTCTACCCGCATTACGCGGGCGCCACGTCGGCCACCGCGAACGACCAGTTCTTCCGCGCCCTGATGAAGCAGAAATGGCAGCCGACCTCGCGGACGGTGGAGCCCTACTTCCAGCATCCGCTCTACATCGAGGCGTTGGCTCAATCCGTCGAACGCGCCTACGGCGACCTCGAGAAGCGCCCCGACATCCTCGTGTGTTCCTACCACGGAATGCCGCAGCGCTACCTGATGGAGGGCGATCCCTATCACTGCCAGTGCCAGAAGACGACGCGCCTTCTGAAGGAGCGGCTCGGCTGGGAGGACAGCGAGATCACCACCACCTTCCAGTCGGTCTTCGGGCCGGAGGAGTGGCTACGGCCCTACACGGTTGAGGAGGTGGCGCGCCTCGCCTCCGAAGAAGGCAAGAAAAGGATCGCCGTGATCGCACCTGCGTTTTCCGCCGATTGCATCGAAACGCTGGAAGAGATCAACGAGGAGATCCACGAGAGTTTCGAAGAGGCTGGGGGAAAGGAGTTCACCTATATCCCCTGCCTCAACGACGATCCGGCGCATATCGACGCACTTTCGGCGGTGATCGAGGAGAACCTGAAGGGATGGATGGACTGACCCCGCGGTCCCGCGCCGTGGTTATTCCGTCGCGGGATTTCGGCATCGGGTCATGCAAAATGAAAAGGCGGCGCCACGGCGCCGCCTTTTCTTTCAATGATATGCCGCGAGATCAGTTCGAGGCGGCGGCAGCAGCCACGATCGCCAGCAGGATCAGCGGGATGACCACGCCAGCGCCTGTGGGCTGTTGCGTTTCTTCGACGATGACGACTTCTTCCATCACGGGCTCGTCCATGCCGCCGGCGAAGGCGGTGGAAGCAGCGGCAGTGATGGCAGCAGCGAGAGCAAGTTTCTTCATTCTATCCTCCAGATATCAACCTGACGGCCCGGCGACGGCAAGAGCACGGCAGGCACCAAGCATGACCTTGTGGCTTCGTCTAAGCAATTCTGGGCCGGTATTGCAAACCTTACCGAAGCGCGGGCGAAACCGCCGATTTTCATGTGGTCAAATTAGCAACACCTGCGTGCCGACCTTGGAAAATTCGTAAAGCTCTTCGATGTGCTGGTTGTAGAGTCCGATGCACCCGTTGGACGATCGACGCCCGATCTTGCGCGTGTCATGGGTGCCGTGGATGCGGTAATAGGTCCAGGACAGGTGCAGCGCCCGGGTGCCGAGCGGGTTGTCGGGGCCGGGCGGAACGTAATCCGGCCAATCCGGGTTCCGCTGCTTCATGGACGGCGTCGGCCGCCAGTCAGGCTCGGGATCCTTGAACGTCACGCGGGTACGGCCACGCCGCGTGAGATCCTCGCTCAGCGGCACCGATGTCGGATAAAGACGGTACACGCTTGCATCCTCGGACCAGTAGTGCAGGGCCCGCGACGTGATGTCCACGAGGATCGCGCCGTTCTTGAGGTCGGAGAAGTAGGGCCGCCAGTCGAGTGAACGGAAGCTCGAGATATTGCGACGCACGCCTTGGGAAATGTCGCCTTCCATCTCGATCGTGCCAGCGCTGTTCACATCCTGTGCGAGCGCCGGCCCGGCGCCGAGGAACGCGGCGCCACCGGCCAGAAAGGCGCGGCGATCGAAGCCGGGCTTGAAAGAATTTACCATGTTGAACTCCGATGATCGGCTTCACGACGACGACAGGTAACATATGTCGGAATTGCCGCAGTCGCAATTCAAACGGGCGTGTTCGCGCCGATCGCGGCCGAACCGGCTTTGAATCCCCGATCCTCCCGCGCTAGACGAATGAAGACCGACAGCTGACGAAGGCAGGTTTCATGGCGCGGATCACCGCCCCGCTCATCGCGTTGCTCATGGCGCTCGCCGCATGTGCGCCGGTTCCCACCGCCGAGCCCCGGCTTGGCCCGGATGGTCAGCCATTGCCGCAAGTCTACCGGATCGGCAATGCCGAGGTGTCCCGGGTCAAGTTCGAGATGCTCGATTCGGTGAACGCGCTGCGCGCGGCGGCCGGTGTCGCCGAGGTCGACTTCGACGAAAGGCTGAACGCGGCCGCGGCGACCCATGCGCGCGACATGTCGGTACAGAACCGCCCGTGGCATTTCGGGTCCGACGGATCGTCGCCGCTCGACCGGGTGCGGCGCGTCGGATACGAAGGCCGGTTCCTGGGCGAAACGATCTCGGAGACGTACGAGACCGAGCTTCAGACCCTCGCCGCCTGGATGGAGCAACCCGACACCCGCGAAATCATCCTCGATCCGCGGGCCCGCGAAATGGGCTTCGCCTGGTTCCAGGAACCGAGCGGCAAGATCTGGTGGACCCTCGTGATGGGCGGCGGGAGCGCCGGAGAGTTTCCGCAAAGCTGAGGCAGCTTACCGCGGGGCGGCAACCGGTCCGGACATGGCGGACATCGTCACCGGCACGGGCTTGCGCGGATAGATGCTGATCCGGGTGCCGTTCTTCACCATCGCGTAGATATCCTCCATCTCCCGGTCGGTCACGGCGATGCATCCCGCCGTCCAGTCCCGGGTGCCGTCCCGGTATTCCAGCGGCCGCCCGTGAATGAAGATATCGCCGCCCGGATCGACGCCCGCCTCCGACGCGGCCATCTTCTCGTGCGGCTCGGGATAGGAGATCCCGATGGAGAGGTGGAACTGGCTGTTGGGGTTGCGCCGGTCGATGAAGTAATCGCCCTCGGGCGTGCGGCCGTCGCCCCTGCGCTGCTTGTGGCCCACAGGCTCGAATCCGAGCCCGATGTCGAAATCCCGCAGCACCGTGTCGTGATGCATGAGATACATCCGCCGCTCCTCCTTGAAGACGAGGATGCGGGTCACTTCCGGCCCGTCATAGGTTCGGAACTTGCCGGCGCAGCCCGAAAGCCCGAGCGCCAGCGCCAGCATGAGAAAGACGCGAAGAAAGCCTGCCATCACTGTCCCCGGATCCGGGTTGTCGTTGGCACGCGTATAAACCCGAACAGGGCCCGCGGCGTAGCGATTTTCTCACCGCGTCTTCGTTTTCACTGCCGATCGTCGTCGGAAAGCCGCTCCTCTATGCGGCGCAGCCGGTCGAGCACCTCGTCGCGGTAGGCGTCGGTGCGCAGGCCCTCCTCCTCGTGGTGCGCGTCCTGCATCGAGTTCACGATCAGGCCGACTAGCAGGTTCACCACCGCGAAGGTCGTCACCAGGATGAAGGGCACGAAGAACGCCCAGGCCTGGGGATAGACATCCATCACTGGGCGCACGATGCCCATGGACCAGCTTTCGAGCGTCATGATCTGGAACAGCGAATAGGCCGAGTCGCCCAGCGTGCCGAACCACTGCGGGAAGGCGTCGCCGAAGAGCTTCGTCGCCATCACCGAGCCGATGTAGAAGACGAGCGCCATCAGCAGGAACACGCTGCCCATGCCGGGGATCGCGCGCACGAAGCCCTCAACCACGCGGCGCAGGCGGGGCGCAACGGAAATCACGCGCAGCACCCGCAGGATCCGCAGCGCCCGCAGCACCGACAGGCCCTCGCCGGCGGGCACGAGCGCGATGCCGACGATCGTGAAGTCGAACACGTTCCAGCCGCTGCGGAAGAAGCGCCCGCCATGGGCGACAAGCTTCAGCCCGATCTCGACCGTGAAGACCGCAAGGCACAGCCTGTCGACGGCGATGAGCCAGGACCCCGCCGCCGCCATCGCCGTGTCCGAGGTCTCTAGGCCCAGGACGACGGCGTTGAGCACGATGACCCCGATCACCGTGTTCGAAACCCAGGGTTGCGCGAGCCAGTCCGCCAGCCTTTGCCGAAACGCCCTCCGCCCCTCCTATCCGCCGCGCCCGATATGGGGCGCCTCGAATCCGGCCACAAGCTCCACATGCGAGGACCAGCGGAACTGGTCCACGACCCTCACCGGGCCCATGCGGTAGCCCGCCGCGACGAGCGTGGCCGCGTCGCGCGCGAAGGTGGCCGGGGTGCACGACAGGTGGGCGACGCGCGCAACCCGCGCGGCGGCGAGCTCGGCCATCTGCGCGGCGGCACCCGCCCGCGGCGGATCGATCACCACGCCGTCGAATTCCCCCAGCTCGGGCGCGAGAAGCGGATCGCGGAACAGGTCGCGCGGCTCGGTCGTCACGCGCTTCAGCCCCGGGGCCCCCCGCCAGCCGGCGTCGCGCGCCGCAAGCATCGCCGCGTCGGCCTCGACCGCGTGGACCTCCGCCCCCTCGGCGAGCGGCCGCGCGAAGGTGCCGCAGCCCGCGAAAAGATCGGCCGCCCGCCGCGCCGGGCCGAGACCCGCGCGCACCGCGGCGAGAAGCGCCGCCTCGCCGTCCGCGGTCGCCTGCAGGAAGGCGCCGGGCGGCGGCACGACCCGCGCGCGGCCCATCTGCAGGACGGGCGGGCGCGCCATGGCGATCACCTCGCCCTCCCAGGAGAGCCGGGCCAGATCATGCGCATGCACGATGTCGGCGAGCGCCGCGCGCATCGGCCCGTCCGCCGCCTTCCCTCCGGACGCGGCGACGTCGAGCCCCGCCTCCGTGCGCGTGACCGCCACGGTGAGCTCGCCCTTCCGCGACGCGCCGAGCCGGGCGAGCGCCTCCGCGAGCGGCAGGGCGGCCAGGAGATCGGGATGGAGGACGCGGCAGCCCGGCACGGGCACGATCTCGTCCGATCCCTTCACGTGAAACCCGGCGAGCGCGCCCTTTTTCGTCCGCCGGGCCGAGAGGGCCGCGCGGCGGCGCGACGCGGCGGGCGAGGTTTCCACCGAAGCGATCCCGGGGGCCAGCCCGTGCCGGGCGAGGGCGGCCCGGACGAGATCCGCCTTCCAGCCGGCCACGAGCGCGTCGCTGGCATGCTGCAGCCGGCAGCCGCCGCAGCGTCGTGCATGCGGGCAGGGCGGCGCCACGCGGTCGGCGGAGGGCTCGAGAATGCGGACCTCCCCGAGCGCGCCGTCCGCCTCCTCGCCCTCGACCAGCTCGCCGGGCAGCGCCCCCGGCACCACGAGCCCGTCCCCGAGCCCGTCGCCCAGCCGCCCGAGACGTTCGATCCTGACCTGACGCATGGGCGCGGGGATAGCGGCCGCCGGACGGCGCTTCAAATCCTATTCCGCGGCTTCCTGCGTGGAGATGAACCCGCCCGATTGGCGCTCCCAGTAGCGGGCGTAGAGCCCGCGGCGCGCCAGAAGCTCCTCGTGGTGGCCCTGCTCGGCGATCCGGCCCTCGTGCAGCACCACGATCCGGTCCATGCTGGAAAGGGTGGACAGGCGGTGCGCGATGGCGAGCACGGTCTTGCCCTCCATCACCCGCTCGAGCGCCGTCTGGATCGAGGCTTCCACTTCCGAATCGAGCGCCGAGGTCGCCTCGTCCAGCACGAGGATCGGGGCGTCCTTAAGGATCGCCCGGGCGAGTGCGATCCGCTGGCGCTGGCCGCCCGAAAGCTTCACGCCCCGCTCGCCCAGATGCGCCTCGTAGCCCTCGCGGCCCATGTGGTCGCGGAGGCCCTGGATGAACCCGTGCGCCTCGGCGCGTTCCGCCGCCGCCACGATCTCGGCCTCGGTGGCGTCGGGCCGGCCGTAGCGGATGTTGTCGCGGGCGGAGCGGTTGAACATGGCCGTCTCCTGCGTGACCATCGCGATCTGCCGGCGCAGGCTCTCCTGGGTGACGTCGCGCAGGTCCTGCCCGTCGATCAGGATGCGGCCCGATTCCGGGTCGTAGAGCCGCAGAAGCAGCGCCACCAGCGTGGATTTCCCCGCGCCCGAGGCGCCGACGATGCCAAGTTTCTCGCCCGGCTTCACTTCGAAGGACACATGCTCGATGCCGCCGGTACGGCGGCCGTAGGCGAAACTCACGTCGGCGAATGTGATCCGCCCCTCGCCCACGACAAGCGGCACGGCGTCCGGCGCGTCCTCCAGCCGGTCGGGCGGTGTCAGGGTGCGGATGCCGTCCTCCACCTCGCCCACGTTCGAGTAGATGGCCATCAGCGTGAAGCTCACCCAGCCGGTCATCTGCGCGATGCGGATAGATACGGTGCCGGCGGCGGCGATGTCGCCTGCGGTGGCTGCCCCCGTCTGCCAGCTCAGGAGCGCCATGCCCACCATCAGCACCGGCAGAAGCCCCGCCAGTGTCATCAGCGCGAAGCGGAATGCGGCGGAAAGCTTGCCGAAGCCCAGCGCCTTTTCGCGGAAATGCTGCATCGCGTTCAGCGCCGCGCGGTCCTCGTGATCGTCATGGGCGAAAAGCTTCACCGTCTTGATGTTGGTGATGGTGTCCACCACCTGCCCGGAGATATGCGCCCGCGCCGCGGCCCGCGCCGCCGAGCGGCGCCGCACCCGGGGCAGGAAGAAGCGGATGAGCGCGAAGTAGCCCGCGAGCCACAGCAGGAAGACGCCCGCCATCCGGATGTCGATGGAGCCGAGCAGGATCACCGAGCCGAGCAGGGAGGCCAGCGCGAAGGCCACCACGTTGATGACCTCGGACGCCACGTCCGTGACGGCCCGTGCCGTCTGCATCTGCTTCTGCGCGAGCCGGCCCGCGAAATCGTTATCGAAGAAGGTGACCGACTGGCCCAGCCCCCAGCGATGCAGCCGCGACAGCACGAGAGGCATGACATTGGGCTGCACGAGGATCGAGTTCGACGCCGCGGAGAGGCCGAAGAAGAGCGGACGCGCCACGAGGAAGAAGACCAGCGCGCCGGCGATCAGCACCATGCTTTCGGGTGCGAAGACGCCCTCGGGCCCGCTGGCCTGCGCGTGGTCGATCACCGCGCCCAGCACGAAGGCCGTGCCGGCCTCCATCGCGCCGGCGAGCGCCGAGAAGAGCGTGGCGAGGATGAGCGCGGGCCAGGCGCCCGAGAAGCACCAGCCGAAGAAGGCGGCGAGCGTGCGCGGCGGCGGCCCCTCGGCGGGGCGGAACGCGTCGATCAGCCGGTCGGTCTTCATTCTGCGGCCTCCGGATCGAGGAAGCCGCCCGATTGCCGCTCCCAGAATCCGGCATATAGCCCGCCTTTGCGCAGAAGCATGTCGTGCGGCCCGTCCTCGACCATGCGGCCGCCGTCCAGCACGAGAATCCGGTCCATGTGCGCGATCGTGGACAGGCGATGGGCGATGGCGATCACCGTCTTGCCCTCCATCATGCCGTAAAGCGTGGACTGGATCGCCGCCTCCACTTCGGAATCGAGTGCGCTCGTCGCCTCGTCGAGCACCAGGATCGGCGCGTCCTTCAGGATCACCCGGGCGAGCGCGATGCGCTGGCGCTGCCCGCCCGAAAGCTTCACGCCGCGTTCGCCCACCCGGGCGTCATAGCCGCGCCGCCCCTCCGCGTCCCGAAGATCGAGGATGAAGTCATGTGCCTCGGCCTGTTTCGCCGCGGCGATCATCTCCGCCTCGGTCGCTTCCGGCCGACCGTAAAGGATGTTCTCCCTCACCGAGCGGTGCAGCAGCGCGCTGTCCTGCTGCACCATGCCGATCTGCCGGCGCAGGCTTTCCTGCGTGACCTGCGCGATATCCTGCCCGTCGATCAGGATGCGCCCCTCCTCGATGTCGTAGAACCGCAAGAGCAGTTTCACGAGGGTGGACTTGCCGGCACCCGAGCGCCCGATGAGGCCGATCTTCTCGCCCGGCCGGATCGTCAGGCTCACCCCGTCGAGCCCGCCATGCCCCCGCCCATAATGATGCGTGAGGCGCTCGATCTCGATCCGCCCCTTGGTGACGGCGAGCGCCCGGGCGTCCGGCGCATCCGCCAGCGTCACCGGCTGCGCGATGGTCTCCATCCCCTCCTTCACCACGCCGAGCTGGCGGAAGAGCGTGGTCAGCGCCCACATGATCCAGCCGGTCATGGCGTTGAGCCGCAGCGTGAGCGCCGTCGCCGCCGCCACCGCGCCCACCGTGGCCGCCCCCTGCATCCACAGCACGACGGCCCAGCCCACCACGCACACGATCAGGAACCCGTTCAGCAGCACGAGCGCGATGTCCATGATGGTGTAAAGCCGCATCTCGGCGGCGAAGGTCTGGCGCGTTCGCTCGATCGCCTCCTTCGCGTAGTCGAGTTCGCGGTCGTGATGGGCGAACATCTTCACGGAGTGGATGTTGGTGTAGCTGTCCACGATGCGCCCCGTCACCGCGCTGCGCGCGTCCGCCGCGGCCTGGCTTGCCGGGCCCACGCGCCGGATCGTCCAGGCCATGAGCCAGCCGTAGAGCGCGAACCACGCGAGAAGCGGCAGCATGAGACGCGGGTCGGACCCGGCAAGCAGCACCGCCGCCCCCAGCAGGTAGGCCAGCGCGAAGGTGATCGCGTCGAACACCTGAAAGATCGCCTCGCCCGCGGCGGGCGGCGTCTGCACTACGCGGTTGGCGATGCGCCCGGCGAAATCGTTCTCGAACCAGCCCACCGACTGGCGTAGCACCTGCGCGTGCGCGCGCCACCGGATGAGCGTGCCGAAATTCGGCATGATCGCGTTGTTGAGCACCAGCACGTCGAGCGCCTGGATCGCCGGGCGCAGCAGGAGGATGAAGGCCGCCAGCCCGATCAGCTGCCAGCCGTGATCCGCCCAGACCTGCGCGGGATCGCCCGCGAGGATGTCGACGATCCAGCCCATCGCCCAGATCAGCCCCACCTCCACCGCCGCGACGGCGACGGACAGAAGCGCGGCCCACTGGAACACGCGGCGGAAGGGCTGGGCGTAGTCCTTGAGGAACGCGTAAAGCGTCTGCGGCGGCAGGTCCGTCGGCGGATAGGCCACGTAGGGATCGACCAGGTTTTCGAAGCGTCGGAACACCGGGGGGCCTCTTGTGCGGAATCGGGACGGAGTGTCGGCGATCTGTCCCGGAAAGGCCACCGGGGGCCGGGTTCAGTCGAGCAACGCCTCTCGCGGCAGCTTGAAGCCCGAAGCGATCCAGCGCCGCTCCAACTCGGCCAGCCGCTCGCCGAGGGCCTGTCCCTCGTGGTCGGGCATGAGATCGCGCGCCTTGACCGGAAAGGTCTGCGCCGCGCCATGGGCGGCGGCCGCGAAATCCTCGTCGCCGGGAAGCTCGCCCCGCGCGGCCCCCCTCAGAAGCAGCGCGTCCCGCGCCGCGTCCTCGCCGTGGCGATAGCCGATCTCGCCGGGTCCCTGCCCGTTTCCAACGAGCGACCGAAGACGGCCGAGGCGGCGCATCTCGGCCCTGGAGAGCCGAAGCGCGCGCCCCTCCTCCTCGCCCGCGCCAAGGCAGGCGAGGCGCCGGATCGGATCGGGCGCGACCCCCGCGGCCGCCTCGGGCGCGACGAGCGGCGCGAGGTCGCGCGCCGTGGCGCCGGGCGGCAGCCGGATCAGCACGCCCACCCGCTCCATCACGGCGACAGCAGGCGCGGGGTCCGGCGCCGCTAGAAGCTTCTTCAGCTCCGCGCCGACCCGCTCGCGCGACAGTTCGTCGAGACCCCCCCGGGTTTCCGCGATGGCCGACAGCGCGGCCGGGTCGAAGCCCGCCTCGGGATCGCCGTACCACGCCGTGAAGCGAAAAAAGCGCAGGATGCGCAGGTAATCCTCGCGGATCCGCGTTTCCGCATCGCCCACGAAGCGCAAGTGGCGCGCCTCGAGGTCGGTCAGCCCCGTGCCGAGCGGATCCACCACCGTGCCGTCCGGCAGCGCGTAAAGCGCGTTCATCGTGAAGTCGCGGCGCGCCGCGTCCTCGCGGATGTCGTCGGAATAGGCCACCACGGCGTGGCGCCCGAAGGTCTCGACATCGCGGCGGAAGGTGGTGATCTCGTAGCCCTCGCCCTCCGACACCACGGTGACGGTGCCATGGTCGATCCCCGTCGGCACGGCCTTGAGGCCCGCCGCGGCGGCGAGTTCGATCACCCGTTCCGGGTGCGCCTCGGTCGTCACGTCGATGTCGGTGACCGGCGCGCCCAGAAGCGCGTTGCGCACGCAGCCCCCCACGAAGAGCGCCCGGTGCCCGCCCCGGGTGAGCATGGCGCAGACGGCCTGCGTGCCCGGCCGCGCGATCCAGTCGCCCTCGATCCGCGCGCTCATGGGGTGAGCCGATCCGAAAGATTGCGAAGAATGCGGGCGGTGGCGCCCCAGATGTAATAGGGCCCCCACGGCACGGTGAGATAGTTCCGCCACTGTCCCCGCCAGCGCCTGGCCTGCATGGTATAGTTGCCAGGATCCGCGAGGTGCGACAGCGGCACGGCGAACACCTCTTCCACCTCGCCGGGCTCGGCCACGGGAGAGAAGGCCCGGCGGACCTGTGCGAGCACCGGGGTCACCGTGAACCCCGTCACCGTTTCGTGGCATGGCATCGTGCCGAGCACCTCGAGCCCGTCGCGCGGCAGGCCGATCTCCTCTTCCGCCTCGCGCAGCGCGGCGCTCACCGGATCGGCGTCGCCCTCGTCCTGCTTGCCGCCGGGAAAGGCGATCTGACCCGGGTGATGCTTGAGCGCCGAGGACCGCTTCGTCAGCCAGACTTCGCC
The DNA here is from genome assembly GCF_041365715.1 of Rhodosalinus sp. FB01. Taxonomy (NCBI): domain Bacteria; kingdom Pseudomonadati; phylum Pseudomonadota; class Alphaproteobacteria; order Rhodobacterales; family Paracoccaceae; genus Rhodosalinus; species Rhodosalinus sp. FB01. The sequence continues at coordinate 45,235 of NZ_JBGFSH010000009.1, forward strand.
CGCGCCGCCGATGGCCACGAGCACGCCCGCCGGGCGAAGCTTGCTGCCCCCGGCGGGCCGGTAGCCCGGGTTCAGATCGAAATCCGAGCTCGGATCGCCCGGGCGCGAGAGCGCGGCCCGCAGGGCGTCGGCATCAATCGGACGTGTCATCGCCCGTCTCGGCCTCGAAACCCACGGTGGCCGGATCGAGGACATAATGCGCGCCGCAGAACTGGCAGTCGGCGGTCACCGTGCCTTCCTCTGTGGTCATCTTCTCGATATCGCGCGCCGAGTAGATCGAGAGGGCGCGGCGCACGCGATCCTCCGAACAGGTGCAGCCGAAGCGCACCGGCTGCGTCTCGAAGACGCGCGGCGTCTCCTCATGGAACAGGCGCACCAGGAGGTCCGTGGGCGGCAGTGCCGGGCCGATCAGCTCCATGTCCTCCACCGTGTCGAGAAGAAGGTTCACGCGGTTCCAGTTCTCCTCGTCCTCGCCGTGCACGATGTCCCGCGCCTCGAGAAGCCCGCCCTCGCCCGAGCCGCCCTCGCTGCCCGCGGTGGCGGAGACCCGGGGCATGTGCTGAAGCATGATGCCGCCCGCACGCCAACGCTCCGCCATGCCGGGCTCGGTCGACCGGCCGAAGCTCAGCGCGAAGCGCGTTGGAAGCTGTTCGGACTGGGCAAAGTAGGTTTCCGCGCAGGCGCGCAGGGAGTTCCCGGAAATCGGCGTGATTCCCTGGTAGGGCGCCATGCCCTCGCCCTGGTCGATGAGAATGGCGAAGTAGCCGTCGCCCAGCTGGTCGAACGCGTCGCCGTCGGTCAGCCGCTCGCGGTCGAACTTCGCGTAGGCGCGGATCATCGCCGGTTCGCCTTCTTCCGAGGGCGCGTAGAAATCCGTCGCGATCATCCGCACGGCCCCCTTGGACTGCACCTGGAGCGACAGCTTCCAGCGCAGCTTGATCGACTGCCCGATCAGCGCCGTCAGCAAGGCCATTTCGGCGACCAGCGCCTCGACCTGGGGCGGGTAGTCGTGCTGCTTCAGGACACCCTCGAGCACCCCGTCGAGCCGGGCCACGCGGCCCCGCGTGTCGGATTTGTCGAGCTGGAACGGCAACACGGTGTCGTCCCAGGCGATCTTGCTACCTAGGGTCATTCAGTATCCTTGCGGCGTGGAGTTTCGCATACCGCCACGATATAGGCATGGCAAGAAATGCGCCAATAGGACGAAACCCGGCCATGATCCCTCGCTATGGCTCTCCTCCCGCGCGCGATCGCCGCCACGTCCTGCGTCCGGGGGTTTATGCCCTGCTGCCGAAAAAGGGCCAGGTTCTGGTCACCCGTCAGGACTGGCCCGAGCCCGAGCTTCAGCTGCCCGGTGGCGGGATCGACCCGGGCGAATCGCCTCTCGTCGCGCTGCACCGCGAGGTGTGGGAAGAGACGGGCTGGATCATCTCCACGCCGCGCCGCCTGGGCGCATTTCGCCGCTTCGCCTACATGCCGGAATACGACCTCTGGGCCGAAAAGCTCTGCACGATCTACGTCGCCCGCCCGGTGCGCGCACTGGGCGCACCGCCCGAGCCCGGCCATACGGCGGTCTGGCTTCGGCGGAACGAGGCGTGGCGAAAGCTCGGGAATGCGGGCGACCGCCGCTTCGCCGCCCGCTTTCTGCGCTAGCCGTCAAGCTCGAGCAGCACCGCCGACACGTCGTCGGCCACGTCCACGCCGTCGGGCATGGCCCGCAAGAGCCGCTCGTAAAGCGCGTCGAGAAACGCGGACCCTCGCGCGCCCGAACCCGCCACCTCGGTCGCGAGGGCGATCAGACCGTCGTCGCCGAGCATGCCCCCGCCCGCCAGCCGGCATTCCGTCACGCCGTCGGAGCAGACCAGCAGGCGGTCCTCGCGGCCGAGCCGCGCCTCCACCCGCTCGAAACGGGCCTCGCCGACGAGACCCACGGGCAGACCGCCCGCGCCCAGCATCTCGCAGGTGCCGGACGCGCGCAGGATCAGCGGATGCGGGTGCCCGGCCTGCACGAGCCTGACCGCCCCGTCCCGCGTGTCGACCGTGGCGTAAAGCATCGTGAAATACTGTTCGATACCGGCCTCGGCGAGAAGACGGTCGTTCAGGGCCGACGCGACCTCCTCCGGCGGGCGCAGGACGAAGGAGGAACCGGGACCCCGTTCCATGGCAAGGTTCTGGTCGGGAAAATTCGCGCTGAGGTAGCCCGCCACGCGCGCGGTCATCAGGGCGGAGGTTATGCCGTGGCCCGACACGTCGATCGCGTAAAGGCCCAAAAGCCCCTGGCCGGGGGTGAATGCGCCGACGAGGTCGCCCCCCACATGGCCGCATGGCCTGAGAAGCACGCTCACGGACGCCCGTCCAAAGCGCTGGTCCCGTGCCGGCACGAGCGCCTGCTGGATGCGCCGCGCCTGGCGCAGATCCTCTTCGATGGCGTCGTGGGCGGACCGAAGCGCGGAGAGCGTCTCCGAGATGAGACGGTTCTTTTCCTCCAGCTCCCGCTGCATGGCGATCATCCGGTCGCCCGCGCTGATACGCGCGCGCAATTCCTCCGGATCGACCGGCTTCGTCAGGAAGTCGTCCGCGCCCGCGTCGAGCCCCTCCGCCACCTCGCATTTTTCGCGCTTCGACGGGAGAAGGATGAAATAGTTCGACCCGTTGCCGAGCAGCGCGTGGAACGCCCGGCAAAAGGCCAGCCCCGACATGCCCGGCATCATCCAGTCGCTGAGCACGAGATCGGGCGGCTGCGTCTCGCAGAGCGCCAGCGCCTCCATGCCGCTGCCGGCCTCGCGAACGCGAAATCCCCAGCGTGAGAGCAACGCGCGGAGGATCCGCCGCTGAAAACGGCTGTCGTCGACGATGAGCACGTCCCGGATCGCGCCGCCCGGCGCGTCGACCGCAACGGCGCTATCGGCCGATACCTGCATCGTTCTTGCCGCCCCGGTTCCCGCGTGTTCCGGCCCCGTCTCCGAGATATGCTAAGAACCCGTGAATCCGCGCGGTGTCCCCTGCGGGCGATAACCGTCGCTTAACGCCGCGGTGGCACGGTTCGCCGAGGGGGGTGCAGAACGGGGAACGCAGCATGAGCCAGACGCCCATCATCGACTGGACGCGGGTGGCCGAGCTTCGGGAGGAGGTCGGGCCGGAGGATTTCGACGAGGTGGTCGCGGTCTTCTTCGAGGAGACCGGCGCCGCCGTCGCGGCCCTTTCCGCCGCACCCGCCGGCGAGATCCGGATGCAGCTTCATTTCCTCAAGGGCAGCGCGCGCAACCTGGGCTTCGCGGAGATGGCGCGGCTTTGCGAGGCGGGCGAGCGCATGGCCGCTCGCGGAGAGGCCGTGCCGGTCGATCGCATCCTGGCCTGCTACGATGCCGCCCGCGCCACGTTCGGCGCGGAGGTCGGCGACAGGCTCGCGGCCTGAGCCCCGTCAGATCAGGAACTGCGCCAGGATCTCGTCATCGGTGATGTCCTGGTAGGCCAGACCGGCGGCATCGAGCTTGCCGAAAAGCGCGGGGAAATTCGCCGCGTCGGTCGTTTCGATCCCGATCAGCACGGAGCCGAAGTTCCGCGCCGACTTCTTGAGATACTCGAAGCGCGCGATGTCGTCCTCCGGCCCGAGATAGCCGAGGAACTCCTTCAGCGCGCCGGGACGCTGCGGCAGGCGAAGGATGAAGTATTTCTTGATGCCCGAATAGCGCTGCGCGCGTTCCTTGACCTCGGGCAGGCGCTCGAAGTCGAAGTTGCCGCCCGACGTCACGCAGACCACCCGCCGCCCCCGGATCACCTCAGCCAGGGCGGGCAGCACGTCCACCGAAAGCGCGCCCGCGGGTTCCAGCACGATCCCTTCGACGTTCAGCATCTCCAGAATGGTGGCACAGATCCGGTCCTCCGGCGCGGACAGAACGTCCGCCGGATCCACGTCCGACAGGCGCGCGAAGGTCCGCTCGCCCACCATCGCCACCGCCGCGCCGTCCACGAAGGTGTCCACCCGGTCGAGCTTCACCGGTTCACCCGCCTTGAGCGCCGCGAAAAGCGAGCGCGCGCCACGGGGTTCCACGAAACTCATCGGGACGGCGGGGCCGAACCAGCTGCGCACTCCGGCGGACAGCCCGCCGCCGCCCACAGCCAGCACGATCCGGTCCGGCGCGGCGCCGAGTTGCGCCTCGATCTCGACCGCGACGCTGGCCTGGCCCTCGATCACGTCCTCGTCGTCGAAAGGCGACAGGAACTGTGCGCCCGTCTCGGCGCAGTAGCGCTTGGCGGCCGACAGCGTGTCGTCGACGTAATCGCCCACCAGCCGGATCTCGACCGCCTCGCCCCCGAACATGCGGGTCTTCTGGATTTTCTGCTGCGGCGTCGTCACGGGCATGAAGATCACGCCGCGCGCCCCGAAATGGCGGCACATGTAGGCCACGCCCTGCGCGTGGTTGCCCGCGCTGGCGCAGGCGAAGAGACGTCCCTGCCCCAGCCGCTTGCGCATGGCGTTGAACGCGCCGCGCAGCTTGTAGGACCGCACGGGGCTGAGGTCCTCGCGTTTCAGCCAGATCTCGGCGCCGAAGCGCTCGGACAGGTGCGCGTTCAGCGTCAGCGGCGTCGGCTCGAAGACGTCGCGCATGGCGCGCTCGGCGGCGCTGGCCGCTTCGCGGAAATCGGACATGGCTCGCCTCCCTCGCCCGGTTGCTACCCGGCGCGCAGATACCAGAGCCAGAGCGCCACCGCCAGAAACGGCAGGCTGCGCCCGGCGAACAGGATGCGCAAGGCCCACCAGCCGGTCTTGGCGCCCAGCGCGTAGACGATTCGCGGCGCCGGCAGCATCCAGCACAGCAGCGTGGTCCCGATCACGCCCGAGGCGAGGACGACGTTCGTGCCCCCGAACCTGTCGAGGAAATCGAGCACCGGCATTCCCCAGAGCGTCAGCGCGAGCGGCGAATAGCTCAGCGCCGAGGGAAGGCCCAGCACGATCATCGCCGCCACGGTCAGCGCCACCGCATGACTGTTGCGCAGGCTCAGTTCCTCGGCCAGCGCGGCGACGATGACCTTCAGACCGGCAAGGCAGGACGAGAACGCCGCGAAAAAGAACAGCAGGAAGAACGCCATCGCCAGGTAGACGCCCCCGGCCAGACCGTCGAAGGCCCGCGGCAGCGTCGTGAAGGCGAGCTCGCTGCCGGTATCGGGCGCCCGCCCCTCGCTGAAGACGAAGGGAAAGATCATCCAGCCCGCCAGCAGCGCGACCCCCGTCTCGGTCGCCGTCACGAGCAGCGCGGCCCGCGGGACATGGGTCTGGCGCGGGATGTAGCTGCCATAGGTCACGAGATAACCCTGCCCGATGGCGAGCGTGTAGAAGGCCTGGCCCGCCGCGAAAGCCCAGAGCTCGGGCCGCGCCAAGGCGGCCGGCTCCCACCGCAGAAGGAAATCCGCCGCCGGGCCCCAGCCCTCGGTGGTGGCGGCGAAGCCCACGAGGCCGGCGATCATGAGCGCCAGCACCGGCATCAGCAGCTTCGACAACGCCTCGATGGCGCGGACGCCGCGCAAGAGCACCAGGCCGCACAGCGCGGTGACGGCGAGAAAATACCAGACGGAGCCGTAACCGGCGGTGAAATCACGGAAAAGCGTGATCTCCTGCCGAAGCGCGTTGACGGCATAGCCCATCGTCCATCCCGTGATGACGAGGTAGTAGCTGGACACGACCACGGTCAGCGCGACCACGAACCAGCCATAGGGCCGCCCGAGCCGCGTCAGGCCGGCGAAGGTGGTCACCACACTGCCGTGCTGCAGACGGCCCGCCGCGACCTCCAGCATCATGATCGGCACCGCGAGCCCGAAGAGCACCACCAGATAGGCGAGGATGAAGGCGCCGCCGCCGTTCTCGCCCACCATGTAGGGAAAGCGCCAGAGATTGCCCAGACCCACCGCCGCGGCGGCCATGGAGAAGACGAAGGCGGGTTCGGACGACCACTGCGCGCGCACCTCCGGGCGCAGGTGCTTGGCGGGCGGATCCACCTGAATGTCCTCCCCGTTCGCGCCTGGCTGCCGGTTATCGGTCAAACCCTTGCCCCCCTTCCGGAAACTCAATACCTAGCGGCGACTGCCGAAGATTTCGAAGGGTTCCCAAAAATGGACGCGCCGAAGAAAGTCGTGCTGGCCTATTCCGGCGGCCTCGACACCTCGATCATCCTCAAGTGGCTTCAAAGCGAATACCGCTGCGAGGTCGTGACCTTCACCGCCGACCTCGGCCAGGGCGAAGAGCTCGAGCCCGCGCGCCAGAAGGCGGAGATGATGGGGGCCTCGGCCGTCTACATCGAGGATCTGCGCGAGGAGTTCGTGCGCGACTTCGTCTTCCCGATGTTCCGGGCGAACGCCGTCTACGAGGGGCTCTACCTGCTCGGCACCTCCATCGCGCGGCCCCTGATCTCCAAGCGGCTGGTCGAGATCGCGGCCCGCGAGGGCGCCGACGCCGTGGCCCATGGCGCGACCGGCAAGGGCAACGACCAGGTGCGTTTCGAACTTTCGGCCTATGCGCTCGACCCCGACATCAAGGTCATCGCGCCATGGCGCGAATGGGACCTCACCTCGCGCACGAAGCTCATCGAATGGGCCGAGGCGCACCAGATCCCGATCGCCAGGGACAAGCGGGGCGAAGCGCCCTTCAGCGTGGACGCGAACCTTCTGCACACCTCCTCCGAGGGAAAGGTGCTGGAAGACCCGGCACAGGATGCGCCCGACTACGTCTATCAGCGCACCGTGCATCCCGAGGACGCGCCGGACCGGCCGGAATACGTCGATATCGGCTTCGAGAAAGGCGATGCGGTCAGCGTGAACGGCGACTGGCTGTCGCCGGCCGCGCTGCTGACGCGGCTGAACGAGCTCGGCGGCAAGCACGGGATCGGCCGCCTCGACCTCGTGGAGGGGCGTTTCGTCGGCATGAAATCCCGCGGCATCTACGAGACGCCGGGCGGCACGCTCTTGCTGGAAGCGCACCGCGGGATCGAGCAGATCACGCTCGATCGCGGGGCGGCGCACCTGAAGGACGAGCTGATGCCGCGCTATGCGGAGCTCATCTACAACGGCTTCTGGTTCTCGCCCGAGCGCGAGATGCTTCAGGCCGCGATCGACAGAAGCCAGGAGCACGTGACCGGCACGGTGCGGCTCAAGCTCTACAAGGGGCTCGCGCGCACGGTCGGCCGCTGGTCGGACCATTCGCTTTATTCCGAGGCGCATGTCACCTTCGAGGACGATGCCGGCGCCTACGACCAGGCCGACGCCAAGGGCTTCATCCAGCTCAACGCGCTCCGGCTGAAGCTGCTGGCCTCGCGGCGCAAGCGCCTGGGATCCTGAGCTTCCGCGCGCTCCGGCCCTGCGGGGCCGGCTGGGTCCGCGCGCGCCCGCAAGCCCGCACGACCCGGCGGCGGGGACCGCTCACGCCTGCGTGACACACGGTTTCGTGGCTTGCGCAAAGCCCGCACGCGGCCCAGCCTGCCTGCGCGAACTCTGGAAGGAAATCTGCGATGGGTCTTCTCAAAAGCTTCAAGCCCGCGCTTCTGGCGGTGCTGATCGTGGTGGGACTCACCGTGAACGCCAAAGAGGTTCACGCCGCCGAGACCGAGGTGCTTACCGTCGCCGGCGGCTGTTTCTGGTGCGTGGAAGCGGATTTCGAGAAGGTCCGCGGCGTGTCCGAGGTGGTCTCGGGCTATACCGGCGGGAAGGTCGAGAACCCCACCTACGAGCAGGTGGTGCGGGGCGGAACCGGCCATTACGAGGCGGTGCAGATCCGCTTCGACCCCGACGCGGTCAGCCGCGAGCAGCTTCTGCACCTCTTTTTCCGATCCATCGACCCGCTCGATGCCGGCGGACAGTTCTGCGACCGGGGCGAAAGCTACCGCTCAGCGATCTTCGTGGATGGCCCCGCCGAACGCCGCCTCGCGACGGACGCGAAGGATGCCGCCGCGACCGCCCTGGGCCAGGACATCGTGACGCCCATCCTCGAGGAAGGTCCCTTCTACCGGGCCGAGGACTATCACCAGGACTACTACAAGAGCGACGACCGCATCGCCTTCACCAGCGTCGGGATCGGCGTGCCGAAAAGGGTGGCCTACAACCGCTACCGGGATCGCTGCGGGCGCGACGCGCGGGTGCGCGAGCTGTGGGGAGAGGCCGCGCCCTTCGCCGGCGGCTAGGGCGCGCCGCGGGCGGCCTGCACCTCTGCAAGATCAGGGATCACGTCCGCCGTGCCGCGCCGCGCGACCATGAGCGCAGCGGCGCTCTGGGCCATCCCGATGGCCTGCGCCATGGGAAGGCCCCGGTCCAGACCCGCGAGCAGGTAACCGGCGAAGGTGTCGCCCGCGCCGGTAGCGTCCACCGCCTGCACGGGATCGGCCGGGAACTCGCGTGCGCCTCCGGGGCCGTGCCATGTGCAGCCTTCCGCCCCGCGCGTCACCACCACATCCGCGACGCTCAGCGCACCCGGCGCCGCGCCGGTGGCCTCGCTCAGCTGGCGCGCCTCGACCGCGTTCAGGATCAGCAGGTCGGCGTGAGGCAGCGCCGCCCGCGCCGCGCCAGTTTCGAAGGGCGCGGCGACATAGGCCGTTCGCAGCCCGAGCCGCCGCGCCGCCGAAAGCCACCCGGCCTGGCCGTTGGTTTCGTTCTGCGTCACCGCCCAGTCGCCCGTGCGCGCGGCGGCAAGCGCGGCATCGCGCACGCTTTCCGGGATCGCGGCGTTCGCCCCCGGCCAGATCAGGATCGCATTCTCGCCGCACGGCTCGACGGCGATGACGGCATGGCCGGTCACCTCGCCCCCCTCGGCGATGTGGCGCGTGTCCACCCCGTATTCCAAGAGCCGCTCCGCCGCCCATCGCCCGTCCGGCCCGATCGCGCCCACATGGACAACCCGCGCGGCCGCGCGCGCCGCGGCGACCGAGATATTGGCGCCCTTGCCGCCCAGGCCACGATCGAGCGCGGTCGCGGCGACCGTCTCTCCGGGCCCCGGCAGACGCGACACGGCATAGGCGAAATCAGCGTTGATCGAGCCGAGGTTCCAGATCGTCATCGCATCCTGTCCTTCTTCCCGGCCTCGGCGGTGCTCGGAGACGTCCGCCCCCGCCGCGCCCGCATGGCTTCGGCACGTTTTTCTACGGAAGATCCGCCGCGTCTTGCGGCAGCGAAGCAGGGCCGGGCCTTACGCGCAACGGTCAGCTCTTGTGGAACCGCCATGCCGCGCTGTCCCACTCGAGACCGAGCCGCGCCGCGCATTTGCGGAAGGCGCGATCCTGTGACGCGCGGTTGAAACGCCGCGACAGCCTGCGCAACGGCAGCGCGTGCACGTCGCCCAGCCCGTCCACAAGCACCACCTCGCGCCCGTCGCCACGGGTACCGAGCACGAAATTCTTGGCGTTCATGTCACTGGCCTGCACGCCGTAAAGCTCCATCCGCCGAGCGGTGTCGTTCAGCAGCTCGACGACTTCCTCGGTAAGGTCTCCGGTTCTGGAGAGTTGCAGGAGCGTCGGCCCCAGCCGCCCGTGCGGGTCGGCGACCCGTTGCGCGAGCGCGCCCCAGCCCTGGGTCGTCTGAACGAAGCCGTAATGCAGCGCGAAGGGCGGGCGCCCGAAATTCGCCTGCGCCGCCGAAAGCGTGCGCGCCTGCTCCTTCTGCTCGGCGATGGTGGAGCGGGTGAGGACCGACGAGAAAAGCCGCGTGGTCAGCCCCCGCATCGTGCGCAGGCTGAGGTTGCGCGCATCGCGCGGGATGATCGTCTTCACCACGAGGTCGTCGTCCCGCGGGTGCAGGTACACCCGCCGCTCCGAGCCTTGCGCCGCGGGCGTCAGATGTCTGAGATCGAGGGGTGCAAAGGTCGTCAACATTGACTAAGCCCACCGAATATCGGCAACGGGTCACCTTCCGGATGCTGGGTGCAAACGATGGCTGGGGAGTGTAGCCTGACTGCAACCGCCAACACAACGCCGATGATGGCACAATATTCCGCGATCAAGGCGGAGAATCCGGACGCGCTCCTGTTCTACCGGATGGGCGATTTCTACGAGATGTTCTTCGACGACGCGGTGGCGGCCGCGGGGGCGCTCGACATCGCGCTCACCAGGCGCGGCAAGCACGACGGCGAGGACATCCCGATGTGCGGCGTGCCCGTGCATTCCGCGGAGGGCTATCTTCTGACCCTGATCCGCAAGGGATTCCGCGTCGCGGTCTGCGAGCAGATGGAACGCCCCGAAGAGGCCCGCAAGCGCGGTTCCAAGGCCGTGGTCAGGCGCGAGGTGGTCCGCCTCGTCACCCCCGGCACGCTGACCGAGGACAGCCTTCTCGAGGCGCGGCGCCACAATTTCCTGGCCGCCTACGCCGAGACGCGGAACGAGGGCGCCCTCGCCTGGGTCGACATTTCCACCGGCGCCTTTCACGTCATGTCGATTCCGCGTGTCCGGCTCGGACCGGAACTGGCGCGGCTGGCGCCGTCGGAGGTCCTCGTCTCCGAGGTACTGGAACGCGACTGCGCGAACGTGGTGGCCGATCATGGCGCGGCGCTCACGGCGCTGGGGCGCTCGGCCTTCGACAGCACCGCGGCCGAGGGGCGGATCGCCGCGCTGTTCCGGGTGGAGACGCTGGACGGTTTCGGGGCCTTCACCCGCGCCGAACTGTCCGCGATGGGGGCGATCGTCGAATATCTCGACCTCACGCAGAAGGGGAAACTGCCCCTTCTGCGGCCGCCGGCACGAGAGGCCTCCGGCGCTCTGATGCAGATCGACGCGGCGACCCGCCGCAACCTCGAACTCACCCGCGCGCTGCAGGGCGGGCGCGCCGGATCGCTGCTTGCCGCCATAGACCGCACCGTGACGGCGGGGGGCGCGCGGCTCCTGGAGTGGCGGCTTTCCGCCCCCTCGCGCGAACTGTCTACGATCCACGCCCGTCAATCCGCCGTCGGCGCGCTTTTCGAGGATCAGACGCTCGCGGGCGAACTGCGCGCGCGGCTGCGCAAGGTGCCCGACATCGATCGCGCGCTGTCTCGTCTGGCGCTGGACCGCGCCGGGCCGCGCGACCTCGCCGCGATACGCGCCGCGCTGCAAGAGGCAGAGACGCTTCAGGTCCGCGCGTCGGCGCATGATCTGCCCGATCTTCTTGCCGGGGCCGTCGCTGCGCTGCGGGGCCATGAGGCGCTTTTCTCCCTGCTCGACGCCGCGCTGGTGGCCGAGCCTCCCCTGCTTGCGCGGGACGGGGGTTTCGTGGCCGAAGGGTTCGAACCCGAACTCGACGACACGCGGCGGCTGCGCGACGAGGGGCGCGGCGTCATCGCCGGGCTTCAGGCGCAATACGCGGAACTCACGGGTATCGCCTCGCTCAAGATCAAGCACAACAACGTGCTGGGCTACTTCGTGGAGACAACCGCCACCCATGCAGAGCGCATGATGGCCCCGCCCCTTTCGGAAACCTTCACCCACCGCCAGACGACGGCGAATCAGCTGCGTTTCGTCACGGTGGAACTTTCCGAGCTGGAGACGAAGATCCTGAACGCCGGGGCCCGCGCGCTCGAGCTGGAGAAAGCGGTGTTCGCGCGCCTGCGCGACGCGATCCTCTCCGAGGCCGCGGCCCTCGGAGAGGTGGCACGCGCGCTCGCGGAACTCGATCTCGCCGCTGCGCTCGCCGATCTCGCCCGCGAGCAGGACTGGACCCGGCCCGAGGTCGATGCAAGCCGCGCCTTCGCGGTGGAAGGCGGACGCCACCCGGTGGTCGAGGCGGCGCTGCGCGCCGACGGAGCGCCCTTCATCGCCAACGACTGCGCGCTGTCCGCCGAGGGTGATACGGCGGCGATCCGGCTGCTGACCGGGCCGAACATGGCCGGAAAATCCACGTGGCTGCGGCAGAACGCGCTGATCGCCGTGCTGGCACAGATGGGCGCCTTCGTGCCCGCGCGGCACGCCCGCCTCGGCGTCGTGAGCCAGCTTTTCAGCCGCGGGGGGGCGTCGGACGATCTGGCACGCGGGCGCTCCACCTTCATGGTGGAAATGGTCGAGACCGCGGCGATCCTGAACCAGGCCGACGACCGTGCGCTGGTCATCCTCGACGAGATCGGCCGCGGCACCGCCACCTATGACGGGCTTTCCATCGCATGGGCCACCCTCGAGCATCTGCACGAGGTGAACCGCTGTCGCGCGCTCTTCGCCACCCACTACCATGAGCTTACCGCGCTCGCCGCGCGCCTTGATGGCGTGGAGAACGCAACGGTGGCGGTGAAGGAATGGGAAGGCGAGGTCATCTTCCTGCACGAGGTGCGCCCCGGCGCGGCCGACCGGTCCTACGGCGTGCAGGTGGCCCAGCTTGCCGGCCTCCCGGCCTCGGTCGTGGCGCGCGCGCGCATGGTGCTGGAGACATTGGAGCCCGGCGAGCGCGAGGGCGGCGCCCGCGCGGTCGACCTGGCCGAGGACCTTCCGTTGTTCGCTGCCGCGGCCACATCCGCGCCGGCCCCGGCGCAGCCTTCCGCGATCGAAACGCGCCTCGCCGAGATCCACCCCGACGAACTCAGCCCGCGCGAGGCTCTCGACCTGCTCTACGAATTGCAGGCCGAGATCGCTCGAGCGCCCTAGCCGGGGAGTCGTTCTCAGCCCGTGTTGGAGGACACGCCCACCTGCGCGGCGCGCAGCAGCCGGTCGTGCAGCAGGAAGCCGTCCGCCTGCACCTGGATGATCTCGCCCGCCGTGGTGCCGGGGACCGGCGCCTCGTACATCGCTTCGTGAAGCTGCGGATCGAAGCGGTCGCCCACCTGCGGCGTGATTGCCTCCACCCCGTGCTTGCGGAAAACGTTCATCAGTTCGCGCAAGGTCAGCTCGACCCCCTCGACAAGGGCGACGGAGGCCGACTCCCCCTCGTCGCGTGCCGCGAGAAGCGCGCGCTGCAGGTTGTCGTAAACCGGCACGAGGTCGCGCGCGATGCGCGTCCCGCCGTAACGCTCTGCCTCGCGCCGATCCTTCTCGGATCGTTTCCGGGCATTCTCGGCGTCGGCGAGCGCGCGCATGTAGCGGTCGCGCAATTCGTCGCGTTCGGCCCTCAAGGCGTCGAGTTCCAGCTCTTCGGCCGCGGGCTCCTCCGTTTCGAAGGCTCGCTCTTCGACCTCTGCCGCCTCGACGTCATCAAGGAAATTGTCCTCACGCTTGGAGTCTGCCATGTGTCACCTCTAGCTGCGGTCGGAGATCAGCCGCCCGACCAGGTGCGCCGTGTAATCGACGATCGGAACGATGCGCCCGTAGTTCAGGCGCGTCGGTCCGATCACACCCACGGCGCCCACGATCTTCCGGTCCGCGTTCATATATGGAGAGACGACCAGAGAGGAACCCGAAAGCGAAAAAAGTTTGTTCTCGGACCCTATGAATATCCGCACGCCCTCGCCGTCCTCCGCAAGTTCCAGGAATTCCGCGATGTCGCGCTTGCGCTCCAGGTCGTCGAAGAGCACGCGGATGCGTTCCAGCTCTTCGTCCCCGCCGGCGCCGCCAAGAAGATTGGCCCGGCCCCGGACGATGAGGCGCGCCCGCGTGTCCCCGTCCTCTGCCCAGACCGCCAGCCCGTCCTCGACCAGTTGCCGGGCCAGACCGTCGATCTCCTGCCGCCGGCGCTCGATCTCGGCGCCGATGACGGTGCGCAGTTCGGAAATCGTGCGCCCCTCGACCAGCGCGTTCAGGAAATTGCCGGCCTCGCGCATGGAAGACGGCGTCTGACCCGGCGGCGGGGTGAAGATGCGGTTTTCGACATGGCCATCGGCGAAAACGAGCACCACAAGCGCGCGGTCCGGGCCCAGGCTGACGAATTCGATGTGCCGGATCGGCGCCTCGTGTTTCGGTGTCAGAACGAGGCTCGCGCCCTGCGTGACGCCCGAAAGCGCGGCGCCCACGCGATCGAGCAGGCCGCTGGTGTCCGCGGTGTTGGAACCGAGCGTCACGTCGATCTTCTGCCGGTCCTCGTCGGTAAGGTCCCCAACCTCGAGCAGGCCGTCGACGAACATGCGCAACCCAAGCTGGGTGGGGACACGTCCCGCGCTGACATGGGGGCTGTCCAGAAGCCCGAGATATTCGAGATCCTGCATCACGTTGCGGATCGTCGCGGCGGACACCTTTTCCGACATCGCGCGGGTCAGCGTGCGGGAGCCCACGGGCTCCCCGCTGTCGAGATACCCTTCCACCACCCGCCGAAAGACCTCGCGCGAGCGGTCGTTCAGCTCTTCCAGAAGGCGTGTGGCGTCCTGCATTGCCGAAAAAGTCCCCTGCCCGGCCTGCCATTAAACTGCGCGGCTGCGAAAATTCAATCGGGCTTGCGCATCTCCGGCACGGCCCTGTATCCGGTGCGCATATTCCAAGCTCAGGAGAAGTGATGCGCCCGTCTGGTAGAGACTTAAGCGATCTGCGCCCCGTTTCAATCGACACCGGGGTCACGAAGCACGCCGAGGGGTCGTGCATGATTCGCATGGGGGACACTCATGTTCTCTGCACCGCGACGCTGGAAGAGCGCGTGCCCCCCTTCCTGAAGGGCGCGGGCCTGGGCTGGGTCACCGCGGAATACGGGATGCTGCCGCGCGCCACCAACACGCGGATGCGCCGCGAGGCCACGGCCGGAAAACAGGGCGGGCGCACGGTCGAGATCCAGCGCCTGATCGGACGGTCGCTTCGCGCCGGGGTGGACCGGGTCGCGCGGGGAGAGCGCCAGATCACCGTCGATTGCGACGTGATCCAGGCCGATGGCGGAACGCGCTGTGCCGCGATCACGGGCGGCTGGGTCGCGCTGCGACTGGCGGTGAACAAGCTGATGAAGGCCGGCGACATCGTCTCCGACCCGCTGGGCGAACCTGTCGCGGCGGTGTCCTGCGGTCTTTACGCCGGCCAGGCCGTCCTCGACCTCGACTACGCCGAGGACAGCGAGGCCGGCGCGGACGGGAATTTCGTGATGACGGGCGACGGTCGCCTGATCGAGGTGCAGATGTCGGCCGAGGGCGCCACCTACACCCGCGCGCAGATGGAGACCCTGCTCGACCTCGCGGATGCGGGCGTGAAGCGGCTGGCCGAGGTGCAGAAAGCAGCGGTCGCGGCATGAGACGTTTCGCGGGCGATCGGCTTCTCGTGGCCACGCACAACGCGGGCAAGCTCGAAGAGATCGCGGCGTTGCTCGCGGATCACGGCGTCACGGTGACGGGCGCCGCCGCGCATGACCTGCCCGAACCCGAGGAGACCGAGACGAGTTTCGCGGGAAACGCCCGCATAAAGGCACATGCCGCGGCCCGGGCGACCGGGTTGCCTGCGCTGGCGGACGATTCCGGGCTGGAGATCGATGCGCTGGACGGGGCGCCCGGCGTGCATACCGCCGATTGGGCGGAGACGGGTGCAGGTCGCGATTTCATCCACGCGATGAGCAAGGCCCACGACGCGCTCGTCGAAACCGGCGCGCTACAACCCTGGACGGCGCGGTTTCGCTGCACGCTCGTCCTTGCCTGGCCGGACGGCCACGACGAGGTGTTCGACGGCGCGATCGAGGGGCGCATCACATGGCCGATGCGGGGCAGGCAGGGTCACGGCTACGACCCGATCTTCATTCCTGACGGTCACGACATCACCTTCGCGGAGATGGACCGCTGGAAAAAGAACCGCATGAGCCATCGCGGGCGCGCGATGGAAAAGCTGCTCGCAGGCTGTTTTGGCTGAGGATTGGCGCGCCGGCGGGTTCGGCCTTTATATCCACTGGCCTTTCTGCGCGGCCAAGTGCCCCTATTGCGATTTCAACAGCCACGTCTCGCGCGACATCGACCAGGGGCGCTGGCGCCGTGCCTACCTTGCAGAGATCGATCGCGTCGGGCGCCTGACCGCGGACAGGCGTCTTGATACCGTCTTCTTCGGCGGTGGCACGCCCAGCCTGATGGACCCCGATCTGGTGGCCGCGATCCTCGACCGGGTGCGAAGAACGTGGAAAACGGACGAAACGCTCGAGGTCACCCTGGAGGCCAACCCGACCTCCGTCGAAGCGGGCCGTTTCCGGGCCTACGGGGCGGCCGGCGTGACCCGGCTGTCGATGGGTGTGCAGGCCTTGAACGACGAGGACCTGGCGCGGCTCGGACGGCAGCATTCGGCGGCCGAGGCCCGCGCCGCCTTCGATGTCGCGCGAAGCGTTTTCGACCGCGTCAGCTTCGACCTGATCTACGCCCGCCAGCACCAGACGCTGGAGGGATGGCGCGCGGAGCTTTCCGAGGCCCTCGAGATGGCGGTGGACCATCTCTCGCTCTACCAACTCACGCTGGAGCCGGGCACAGCTTTCGCGGAGCGCGCGGCGCGGGGTGGATTGCGGGGGCTTCCGGACGAGCCGCTGGGCGCGGACATGTACGAGCTGACGCAGGAGATCTGCGCCGTCGCCGGGATGCACGGCTACGAGATTTCCAACCACGCGCGTCCCGGTGCGGAGTCGCGTCACAACCTGATCTATTGGCGCTACGGCGACTATGCCGGCATCGGGCCTGGAGCCCATGGCCGGCTGACCCTCGGCACGCGGCGCATCGGCACCGATACCGAACTTGCCCCGGACGCATGGCTGGACATGGCCGAGCGCGGGCATGGCTGGCGATCGACCGAGCCGCTTGCCGCCGCGGACGAGGCGGCCGAATGCCTGATGATGGGCCTGCGACTGCGCGAGGGCGTGTCCCTGTCGCGCCTCGCATCGCTCGATCCGAACGCGTTGCGCGAAGAGTCGATCGAAGAGCTTGCCGAACTCGGGCTGGTTGAGCGAGCGGATGATTGGCTTCGCGCGACCGATTCGGGCCGCCTTCTGTTGAACGGAGTTATCCGACAGTTATTGTCGGAATAGTGCCCTGTCGGGATTTCAGTTGCGACTCAATAGGTTACACAATGTATCAAGCTGCTCCAGCGAGTGATACCGGATCACAATGCGACCGCCATTGGTGCCCGGATCGTGCTCGATGGACACGCCCATCCCAAGCGCGGCATGAAGATCCCCTTCGAGCGCGCGGGTATCGGCGTCCTTCTCGCCGCCGCTTTGGCGCGGCGCGCGCGGTGATCGCGGCTCCTGCGCCGATTTCTTCACCAGCTTCTCGGTTTCCCGAACCGATAGCCCCTTGGCGGCCACCTGCCGGGCAATCTCTACCGGCATGTCGGTTGCGACCAGCGCCCGGGCATGGCCGGCCGACAAAATGCCCTCGCGCACCATCCCCTGCACTTCATCGGGAAGATTGAGAAGCCGCAGCAGGTTCGCGATGTGGCTGCGGCTCTTGCCCAGCGCTTGCGCCAGCTTTTCCTGGGTGTGACCGAAGCGATCCATGAGTTGACGATAGCCGGCGGCCTCTTCCAGGGGATTGAGGTCGGCGCGCTGGATGTTCTCGACGATGGCGACTTCCAGCACCTCGGTATCATCGAAGTCGCGCACGAGAACGGGGATCTCGTGAAGCTGGGCAAGTTGCGCCGCGCGCCAGCGCCGTTCGCCGGCGACGATCTGGAAAGCGCCGGGATCCCTCGGGTCCGGGCGAACGATGAGGGGCTGAAGGATCCCGCGAGCGCGGACGGACTCCGTCAGTTCCTGCAAATCGGCTTCGGCGAAATGCCGACGCGGCTGATCCGGATTGGGCGCGACCTGCTCTATGGGCACGAGGGTGTCGGGACGCCGCGGTGCCGCCTCGCCAGAGGCGTCACGCGCCGGCTCCACATCCGCCATCAGCGCCGACAGCCCGCGCCCGAGACCGCGTGCCTTGCCCTTCTTTTCCGACATGCTTCAGTCTCCGGATCAGGCTGCTACTCGGGCATGATTGCGCAAAAGCTCCGCAGCGAGAGCGCGATACGCCTCGGCACCCTTGGAGGCGGGATCGTATTGCAGCACGGGCATCGCATAGGACGGCGCCTCGCTCAGCCGGACATTGCGCGGGATCACGGTCTGGAAGACGAGCTCCCCAAGCGTTTCGCGCGCGTCGGCTTCCACCTGCTGCGAAAGATTGTTCCGGACGTCGTACATGGTCAGCACGACACCCTCGATCCGGAGGCCGGTATTCGCGGTCGACCGAACCTCGCGGATCGTCAACATGAGTTGCGACAGACCCTCGAGCGCGAAAAACTCGCTTTGCAGCGGGACGAGCACCGAATCCGCCGCCACCATCGCATTGACGGTCAGAAGGTTCAGCGACGGCGGACAATCGATCAGGATATAGTCCCAACCATACTCTGCCATGCCGGACTGTCTGAGCGCCTTTTTCAGAAGGAAGCTGCGCCGTTCCGTGGTCAGAAGCTCCATGTCGGCGGAGCTCAGATCGACGTTGGCGGGGATCAGCGCAAGCCCGTCGGGACCGCATTGGCGTATCACGTTCGCCAAGGCCACGTCTTCGAGCAGGAGATCGTATGTCGTGTAGTCGCGGCGCCCTGGTTCAACACCCAGCCCGGTGGAGGCGTTGCCTTGCGGGTCCAGATCCACGATGAGGACACGCTTTCCCTCTGCCGCAAGAGCCGCCCCGAGGTTGATCGTGGTCGTCGTCTTTCCCACACCACCCTTCTGGTTGGCGATGGCGATGATTTTCGGAACACGGGCACGGGGCGAATCAGGCACGCGCAATGTCTCCAATCGACAGGATGACGGCGGATGGGTCGGTGACACTTGGTATCGTGTCCGCCTCGAAAGTCCAAGTCCGACGGGCGTTTTCCACCTCTTCCCGCCATGTCGCGCCCTTCGGCAGAAGCGCGCGGCCCCCCGGCGCAAGATGACGCATGACCAGGCCGAGCAAGCGCTCCAGTGGCGCAAGCGCGCGGGCCGATACGATATCGGCAGCTTGTGGAGACACGGTTTCGATGCGCGCAGCGATGATGTCGGCGTTCACGTCCGTCTCTCGGATGGCCGTCGCAAGAAATGCGGCCTTTCGCGTGTCACTCTCGATGAGAACAACACGCAAATCCGGGCGAAGCTCTCGCGCGAGGATTGCGATCACCATGCCGGGAAAGCCGCCTCCACTTCCCAGATCGACCCACCGCCTGGCCGGCGGCGCGAGGTGCCAAAGCTGTGCCGAATCGGCGATGTGACGCGCCTGCAAATCCGCGAGTGCGGCCCGCGAAACGAGGTTTATGCGCGGCGACCATTTCTCGACGAGCCCGCGGAAATGATCCAGGCGCGCTCCTGTTTCACGTGAAACATCAAGCGGCAAAGTGGTGGCCGCATTACCCTGCCGCGCGCGCATGCTCACGCTCCGCTTGCCGCAGCTTTACCAAAAGCAGCGCGAGAGCCGCGGGCGTCATACCATCTATCCTGGATGCCTGGGCCAGATTGGTCGGGCGCGCCTCTTGCAGCTTGGCTTTCAACTCGTTCGAAAGCCCGGCGATTTCGGCATATTCGAACTCGCTGGGTATTGAGAGCGCCTCATCCCGACGCATCGCTTCCACATCGCGCCGCTGCCGATCGATGTAATTCGCATAAAGCGCATCTCTCTCGATCTGACGGCGAGTTTCGACATCCACTTCGCTAAGCGCCGGCTCGAACGCCTCCAGCGTCTCGACGGTCACCCCGGGCACGGAGAGCGCCGAGAAGCCGTCCCTCCGCGGCCCATCCGGGTTCACGTCAACGCCCGCCCCGGCCAACTGCCGCGGCGTGACGGACATCGCGCCAAGACGCCGCCGAGCGCTTTCAAGCGCGCCCATACGCGCCTCGAAAACCCGTTGCCGCGCTTCGGAAACACAGCCGAGCTCGGTCCCCTTGGGTGTCAGGCGCTGGTCCGCATTATCAGCCCGCAGCGCGAGCCGGAATTCCGCGCGCGACGTGAACATGCGATAGGGCTCGCTGACGCCCCGTGTCACCAGGTCATCGACCATAACGCCGATGTAGCTGTCAGAGCGGCCGAAATACACCGGCGCACCACCCTGCGCATGGCGCGCCGCGTTGAGGCCAGCAACCAAACCCTGGGCCGCAGCTTCCTCATACCCGGTCGTGCCGTTTATCTGGCCCGCCAGATAGAGCCCCGGAACCGCTTTCACCGCCAACGTCGCGTCCAACCCACGCGGGTCCACGTAGTCATATTCGATTGCATAACCCGGTTGCCGGATCACCGCGTTTTCCAGCCCGACGATCGACCGGACATAGGACTCCTGCACATCCTCTGGCAGCGACGTCGAGATGCCGTTCGGATAGACCGTCGAGACATCAAGCCCCTCGGGCTCCAGGAAGATCTGATGCGAGTCCTTGTCTGCGAACCGGACCACCTTGTCCTCGATCGACGGGCAGTAGCGCGGACCCACCCCGTCGATACGACCGCCATACATTGCCGAGCGATCCAGGTTCGCCCGGATCACCTCGTGAGTCCTTGGATTCGTGTGCGTGATCCCGCACGCGACCTGTTTCGCGAATGGCGCGCGGTTCAGGAACGAAAACATGACGGGCTCGTCATCCCCGGGCTGTTTCTGCACGCGCGACCAATCAATCGTGCGGCCATCCAGACGCGGGGGCGTGCCCGTCTTCAGCCGCCCGAGCGGCAAACCGAAGGACTCGATACGCTCCGCGAGTGGTACCGAGGGTCTGTCGCCCATGCGCCCACCCGGCCGGCTGACATCCCCGATATGGATCACGCCACGCAGGAACGTGCCCGTTGTCAGGACAACGGACGGCGCCGACAGTTCCGCGCCGTCGTGGAGGCGGACACCACGAACGGTGTCGCGCTCCATCACGAAATCGGTGACCTCTCCCTCGATCACCGAAAGGTTGGCGCAGCCGTCGATTTCCGCGGTCATCCATCTCTTGTAGAGGCCGCGATCGCTCTGGGCGCGGGGGCCCTGAACCGCCGGGCCCTTCCGGCGGTTCAAAAGGCGGAACTGAATACCGGACCGGTCCGCCACGCGGCCCATGATCCCGTCCATCGCATCGATCTCGCGCACGAGATGCCCCTTACCAAGACCCCCGATCGCCGGGTTGCACGACATCACGCCCAGCCCGTCCCGCGTGAGCGTGACGAGCGCCGTGCGAGCGCCCATTCGGGCTGCCGCATGTGCGGCTTCGCAACCGGCATGGCCCCCGCCGATCACGATGACGTCGAAGTCCTGTTTCACGTGAAACACTCCTACTTCCCGAGACAGAAGCTGGCAAATATCTCGTCCAGCAAAACCTCTACATCGATCCGTCCCACCAGCGCTTCAAGGGTTCGAATCGAGGCCCTTGTTTCCTCCGCACCGATATCATACGCCTCCGGACCACGCGTCACCAACGCCACCGCCGCTTCGAGCGACTGTTCCGCACCGATCATCGCGTCGCGATGGCGCTCTCGCGTCGCCAGTCCGGACTGGTTCACCCTCGCCCCCAGCACGTCCGCGACCCGGCGCAACAGGTCCTCTACGCCCGCACCCGTAAGACCGGACACCCCGCCCGACGCGCCGCTCAGATCGGCCTTCGCGTTCAAAATGATATCCTCTGATTGCGGTGCGATCCCTTCCACGTCTTCCTTCGCGCTGACAAGGAAAACACGCAAATCCGCTGCCGATGCACGGTCCCGGGCCCGGCTGATTCCGATCTCCTCAACGGCATCGCGCGCTTCGCGGATACCGGCCGTATCCAGAAACGTGACCGGCAAACCATGCACGTCCATCCTGACCTCGATGACATCCCGCGTCGTTCCGGCGATATCCGAGGTGATCGCGGCTTCTCTCCCGGCCAGGCGATTGAGGAGCGTGGATTTCCCGACATTCGGCGCACCGACGATCGCGACCTCGAACCCCTCCCGGACGCGCTCCGCTGCACCCATGCCACTCAACTCGGTGCTAAGCCCATCCCGGACACGGCCCAGAAGCTCCAGCACTTCCACTGACACATCTTCCGGAACCTCCTCGTCAGCGAAGTCGATCACCGCCTCCAGAAGTGCCGCCGCACGCACCAGATCCACCCTCCAGGACGCGACGCGCGCGCCAAGCGCTCCGCTCAATGCGCGCTGCGCCTGCCGCCGCTGCACCTCGGTTTCGGCTTCGATCAGATCGGCCAAGGCCTCGACCTGCGTCAGGTCGAGGCGCCCGTTTTCCATCGCGCGCCGGGTGAATTCGCCCGGTTCGGCACTCCGGCATCCGGGCAAGTCTCCAAGACAGGTCAGCACGCGTCTGACGACGGCGATACTGCCATGGCAGTGGAATTCAACGACATCTTCACCGGTGAAACTCTGACCTGCCTGAAACCGAAGCACCAGGGCCTCGTCCAGAACGTCGCCCTTGGCGTCCCGCAGCCTGCGCAGCCCGGCAAGCCGGGGCGGAGGGAGCGCCCCCGCAAGCGTCTCCGCAGCCGCGTGGGCGTCCGGGCCCGATATGCGGATGACCGACACACCGGCCTTTCCCGGGGCCGTCGCGACCGCGAAAATCGTCTCTTCCGACACGGCCTCAGGTGTTCATGGAGTCGAAGAACTCCGCGTTCGTCTTGGTCTGCTTGAGTTTCGACAGCAGGAACTCCACCGCATCGGTGGTACCCATGGGGTTGAGGATCCGCCGCAGGACGAACGTCTTCTGCATGTCTCCCTTGTCCACGAGAAGCTCTTCCTTCCGCGTGCCGGACTTCAGGATGTCGATGGCGGGGAAGACGCGCTTGTCGGCGATCTTGCGATCCAGCACGAGCTCCGAGTTGCCGGTTCCCTTGAACTCCTCGAAGATCACTTCGTCCATCCGCGAGCCCGTGTCGATGAGCGCGGTCGCGATGATCGTCAGCGACCCGCCTTCCTCGATATTGCGCGCAGCGCCGAAGAATCGCTTGGGCCGTTGCAGCGCGTTGGCATCGACGCCCCCGGTCAGCACCTTTCCCGAGGACGGCACGACGGTATTGAAGGCTCTACCAAGTCTTGTGATAGAGTCCAAAAGAATAACAACATCTCGTTTATGTTCGACCAGGCGCTTCGCTTTTTCGATCACCATCTCGCTGACGGCCACGTGCCGCGTGGCCGGTTCGTCGAAGGTCGAGGAGATCACTTCCCCTTTCACCGAACGCTGCATGTCGGTCACCTCTTCCGGGCGCTCGTCGATCAGAAGAACGATGAGATAGCACTCTGGGTGATTCTGCTCAATCGAATGAGCGATGTTCTGCAGGATCACCGTCTTGCCCGTCCGCGGCGGCGCGACGATCAGGCTTCGCTGGCCCTTTCCGATCGGCGCCACCAGATCGATGATACGGGCCGAACGATCCTTGATGGTCGGGTCCTCAATTTCCATCTTCAGCCGCTCGTCGGGATAAAGCGGCGTCAGGTTGTCGAAGGCTATCTTGTGGCGGGCCTTCGCCGGGTCCTCGAAGTTGATCTTGTTCACCGCCGTGAGCGCGAAATAGCGCTCGTCGCCATCGGGCGCCTTGATCACGCCCTCGATCGTGTCCCCGGTGCGCAGGCTGTATTGCCGGATCATGTCGGGCGACACGTAGATGTCGTCCGGGCCCGGGAGGTAGTTCGCCTCGGGGGACCGCAGGAAGCCGAACCCGTCCTGCAGCACCTCGACCACGCCATCGCCAGAGACTTCCCAGCCCTCGTCCGCGCGCTCGCGCAGGATCTGGAACATCATCTCGCCCTTGCGCATGGTCGAGGCGTTCTCGATCTCGAGCTCCTCCGCCATGGCAAGAAGATCCTTGGGGCTCTTGGCCTTCAGGTCGGCAAGATTGAGACGCTCTTCGGTCATGAAAACACCGTTCCGGATCGCCTGCGCGGCCGTGATCCGCTTTGTCTGGGGATGGAGGTATACTGCCCGGACAGGCAGTCGTCGTCAGTTAATCGCGTGCGTGCCGCGAGTCAATCGCGCTCACCACTTCACGACGACCGACAGCACGATCACGATCATCAGAAGCGTCGGAACCTCGTTCATCAAGCGGTAGCGCCGCCCGGACAGCGCGTTTCGCCCGCCCTCGAAGTCCTTGCGCCGCAGACCGAGCCAATGATGGAACCAGGTCATCGCGATCACGGCGAGCCCTTTTGTCCAGACCCAGATCTCGGTCCAGTGCGCCCCCGCTTGCGGGGTGAAGAGAAGCAGAAGCCCCACCACCCATGTGACGATCATGGACGGGTTCATGATCAATCTCAGAAGCTTGGATTCCATGATCTGAAGGGTCGGGTCCAGCGCGTCCCCCGGCGTCGCGCGTTCCGCGTGGTAGACGTAGAGCCTCGGCAGGTAGAACAATCCGGCCATCCAGGCGATGACCGCCATGATGTGCAGAGACTTCGTCCAGGGATAGATCAGGGCCAGCCAGTCCGTCACGGTCCGTACCTTCTTTGCAAGTCGGGCGAGCCTTAATGAAATATATATAGAGAAGAAAGGTAGATGTTCTTGTAGGGGCCGCCTCTGGATGTGGATTACCGGGCCTTGCACGAAACTTTTCACAGCACCGAGTCGCTTGTGGACAGACATGTGGAAGCAGTGGGACCGAAAGGGTTAAAATTGTAAAATCAACGCGGTACACGGACCCGACTTGCGGATGAAAGATGAAGACATGCGGCACACGGAGCCGGAGGCCGAGCTTCTCCACACCTCCAAACTGTCCCTTGTCACAGCCGGACGACTGCGGGAGAAAGCAAGTGGAGCAGGCGGGTGGTTCACATGGCATGAGGCTGCTTCGGCGAGGTCCCCGGCCACCCCCGTCACAATGCCGCGTTTTCCCACGGAGTTGTGCACATGAGCGACGCGATTGTCCTCGCCTCGGGATCGGCCATCCGCGCGTCGATGCTGCGCCAGGCCGGTCTCGAGATCGAGACGGTGCCGGCCCGTCTCGACGAGAGCGCGGTGAAAGCATCAATGGAAGCCGACGGCACGCCGCCGCGCGACCTGGCCGACGCGCTAGCCGAGATGAAGGCGCGCAAGGTCAGCGACCGCATGCCGGGCAGGCTCGTTCTGGGCTGCGATCAGGTTCTGGCGCATGAAGGGTCGATGCTGTCCAAGCCCCGGTCGCTGGAGGAGGCGCGCGACCAAGTGCAACGTCTGCGCGGGACCTCGCATCGGCTTCTGTCGGCGGCCGTCGCGTGCCGGGACGGCCGCCCGCTCTGGCGGCATGTGGGCGAGGCGCGTCTGGTCATGCGGGAGTTTTCCGACCAGTATCTGGCGGACTACGTGGCGAGGAACTGGCCGGGTCTGGGGGAGAGTGTGGGCGGCTACAAGCTGGAGGAGGAGGGCGTGAGGCTCTTTTCCGCCATCGAGGGCGATCACTTCTCGATCCTCGGTCTGCCGCTCCTTCCTCTGCTGTCCTGGCTCACGGTGGCAGGGGAGATCGAAGGATGACAGAGGTCGCGAAGATACCTCTTGCAGGCGTGGTGGGTCACCCGGTGGCGCATTCCCGGTCCCCCCGGCTGCACGCTCACTGGCTGCGCGCCATGGGATTGCGCGGCCATTACATCCCGATGGACGTAGCGTCAGCCGATCTTGCCGAGGTGATCCGCACCTTGCCGAAGGCCGGCTTCGTCGGCGTGAACATCACCATTCCCCACAAGGAAAAGGTGCTCGATCTCGCGGATCTTGTGACGGATCGGGCCACTCTGATCGGCGCAGCGAACACCCTCATCTTCCGCAAGGACGGGCGCATTCACGCGGACAATACCGATGGGTACGGTTTCATCGAGAACCTGCGCCGGAACGCGCCGGGATGGGATGCAAGCGGTGGGCCTGTGGTCGTGCTGGGTGCAGGTGGCGCGGCGCGCGCGGTGGTTGCCTCGCTGCTCGATGCCGGCGCGCCCGAGATCATCCTGACGAACCGGACACGGGCCCGGGCCGAGACGATCAGGCAGGATTTCGGAACCCGCATCCGGGTCGAGGACTGGGTGCAGGCCGGCAACGTGATCGAGGAGGCCGCAACCGTGGTCAACACGACCTCCCTCGGCATGCAGGGCCAGCCAGAGCTTCGGGTGCCGCTCGACGGGTTGCGGCGGGATGCGGTGGTGACCGATCTGGTCTACACGCCGCTTCAGACGCGGCTTCTGAAAGTGGCCGCCGGGATGGGTTGCGTGACGGTCGATGGCCTCGGGATGCTGATCCACCAGGCGATTCCGGGATTCGAGCGCTGGTTCGGCGAACGCCCGGAGGTGACGGAAGCCACGCGCGAGGTCATCCTGAAATGACGTTCCGGCTGGGTCTGACGGGGTCCATCGGAATGGGCAAGTCCACCACGGCGGCAATGTTCGCCGACGAGGGGTGCGAGGTTTGGGACGCCGACGCCGCGGTGCATCGTGCCTATGCCGCCGGTGGCGCCGCCGTCGAGCCGATCGGTGCGCTCTTTCCCGAAGCGCTTGAGGGCGGCGAAGTGTCGCGCGACGCGCTCAGGCGGCGCATCGCGGAAGACCCGGACGCCCTCGCCCGCGTCGAGGCGATCGTCCACCCGATCGTGGCCGAGGATCGGCGCCGCGCCGCCCGGAAAACGCAGGCCGACATCATCGTCTTCGACATCCCGCTGCTGTTCGAAACCGGCGCGGATGCGATGATGGATGCCACCGTTTGCGTCACGGTCGACGAGGAGACCCAGCGCCGGCGCGTCCTGTCTCGACCGGGGATGACGGACGCGCAATTCGAGGCGATCCTCTCCAAGCAGATGCCAAGCACGGAGAAGGAAGCGCGCGCCGATCATGTCGTGGTGACCGACACGCCCGAACACGCCCGTGCACAGGTGCGTGCGATCGTCGCGGAAATCAGGGAGAAGTTGGCAGATGCGTGAAATCGTTCTGGATACGGAAACGACCGGTTTCGACCCCGAGAGGGGCGATCGCATCGTCGAGATCGGCGCGCTGGAGCTTTTCAATCACGTTCCCACTGGCCGAACCTTTCACCAGTACATCAACCCCGAGCGCCCGATGCCGCAAGACGCCTTCCAGGTCCATGGCCTGGGCGACGATTTCCTGCGGGACAAGCCCCTCTTCGCCGTGATCGCGCAGCCGTTCCTCGACTTCGTGGGCGGCGATGCCAAGCTCGTCATTCACAACGCGGCGTTCGACATGAAGTTCCTGAATGCCGAGCTGGGCCGGCTGGGCCATCCCGTGCTGCCATGGGAAAGGGCGATAGATACCCTGACGATCGCGCGGCAACGCTTTCCCGGATCGCCCGCTTCTCTCGACGCGCTCTGTCGCCGCTTCGGCGTCGACAACGGGGCCCGCACGCTTCACGGGGCCCTGCTCGATGCGGAAATCCTCGCCGAGGTCTACCTGGAGCTGATCGGCGGCCGCCAGCCGGATCTCGTCCTGGCACCGGTATCGAAGACACGGTGGGACGGATACGGCGAGGCGGGCCATCACAGGATGGAGCCGCGCCCGCGCCCCTTGCCCCCGCGCATCACCGAGGAGGAACGCGCGTCCCACGCCGCGCTCGTGGAGCGCCTGGGCGACACGGCCCTCTGGCCGCGCTGACGCGTCAGGCGTCCGCGCGGGGCGGCGCGCCGGCCTCGTCGGTCTGTTGCTTCTGCTCGGCCTGGAGCCGCACGAGCTCGTTGCGGTAAAGTTGCAGGAAGTCGATGTTCTCGAGGTTGAGTGGCGGGAAGCCCCCGTCGCGGCTGACATCGCTGACGATCCGGCGAAGATACGGAAAGAGCATCCGGGGACATTCGATCATCAGGTATGGGTGCAACTGCTCCCGCGCCACGTTCTCGACGTGGAAGACGCCGGCATAATCGATTTCCATGAGGAAGAGCGGATCGCCGGTTTCTTTCGAGGCCGACGTGATCGAGAGCTTGATGATCACTTCGTACTGGTTCTCGGCCTCGCGCTTGCGCGCATCCAGATTGACCTTCACTTGGATGTCCGGCTGGCCTTCGCTGCGCGCGCCCTTTTGCACGAGGATGTTCTCGAACGACATGTCGCGCACGTACTGCGCGAGCACGCTCATCTTGACGGGCTGCTGGCCTTGCTGCTGCGCGGACTGTTGATCCGCCTGCCCCGCGCCGCCCGCGCCGTTTTCGGTTTCGGCCATCACGTCACTCCAGACTGGGATTGGATCTCGCTTCGACGGCGCTCTTAGCAGCCGCGCCCGCCCGCCTCAATGCCGTATGGCGGCACGCACTCAATGATGGGTCCATCCGGACCGGGGGCGGTGCGTGGGATTCTTGGGTGGCGGCGCCTCTTCCCACTCCCCTTCGATCACGTCGTCGCGGGGATGCGGCGCGTGGGGCGGCGGGCCGCCCGGACCGGAGCGATGGATGACGATACGACGTATCGCGTGTCGGATGACCAGAGCGCGCACCTGCGGCACGAGGAGAAGGAAACCGACGGTGTCGGTGAAGAAACCGGGCGTCAGCAGCAAGGCGCCGGAAAAGAGAATCATCGCCCCGTGGGCCAGCGGCGCTGCGGGATCCTCCAGCCGCTCGAGGCTTCGTTGCAACTTCCGCAGGGCCTCGAGGCCCTGATTGCGCACCGCCGCCGCGCCGACGAGGGCGGTGACGACGACAATTGCCAGAGTGGGCCAGAGCCCGATCAGGCCGCCCACCTCGATGAAAAGGGCGATTTCGATCAACGGGATCGCCAGAAAGGCGAGAAAAAGCCACATGCGACGTCCCCCCGGTCAGTCGTGCGCGCGGTGGACTTGACCGCGCAAGTTCCCTACATAAGTGCGGTGAACGACATTTTCCAACCGTGCCCCAAGAGGACTAGATGAACTCTCCTCTCCTGCAGCTTCTGGTGCTGGCCGGCATCGCCGTATTCCTGATCCTGCGCCTGCGAAGCGTGCTGGGCACGCGTGAGGGGTTCGAGAAGCCCCCCGTCGCGGAACGCGGGGGGTCCGCCCCTCCCCGCCGCCCCGAATTCGAGGTGATCGACGGGGGCCCCGACGAGGATATCACCGACCACGTCCCCACCGACAGCGACGCGGCGGACGCCTTCGCCCGGATGAAGTCTGTGGACCCGACCTTCGGTGTGGCCGACTTCCTCCAGGGTGCGCGAGCGGCCTACGAGATGATCCTCATGGGCTTCGAGAAAGGCGACATGGACGCGCTCAAGCCGTTTCTCGCCGACGACGTCTACGAAAGCTTCGAAGAGGTGATCCGCGCCCGCGAGGAGCAGGGCCTTTCGGTCGAGGCGGAGTTCGTGGGTGTGCGCGATCTGTCGGTGGTGGACGCAAGCTTCCATTCCGAAAGCCGCCTGGCCGAGATCACGGTACGGTTCGTCGGCGAGCTTACCTCGGTCGTGCGCGACAAGGATGGCAACATCGTCGAAGGCAGCCCCACCGAAGTCCGCCGTCAGAAGGACATCTGGACCTTCGCACGCGTCATGGGCACCGACGATCCCAACTGGCAGCTTGTCGCCACGGGTGAGTGATGCGCGGCGCGCTGCGAGCGATCGCCGTGGCGATGCTCGCGGTGGCCGGCACTGACGCGCCGGCGGAGCGTTCCGTCTCGATCCTGTCCTTCGAGCAGCTGGATGGCTGGGCGGAGGACGATCACGCGGCCGCGCTCGCGGTGTTTCTCGAAACCTGCCCCGACCTAGACGCACGCGACTGGCAATCCCTCTGTGCGCTCGCCCAGAACCAGACGGACGCGCGCACTTTCTTCGAGCTGTTCTTCCGTCCGGTGCTGATCGAGGACGGCGCGCCGCCTCTCTTCACCGGGTATTTCGAGCCGGAACTGAACGGCTCGCGCCAGCGCACGCCGCGATACCGCCACCCCGTCTACCGCGTTCCGCCCGAGCTCCCCGGCGGCCGGCCCTGGTTGTCCCGCCGGCAGATCCTGACATCCGGGCTGCTCGAGAATCGCGGGTTGGAAATCGCGTGGGTCGACGACCCGGTGGAGCTTTTCTTTCTCCAGATCCAGGGGTCCGGTCGCATCAGGCTGGACGACGGATCGGTCATCCGCGTCGGCTATGGCGGGGCGAACGGACATCCCTACCGCTCCGTCGGGCAGGAACTCGTGCGCCGTGGCGTCTACGCGCCGCACCAGGTCTCGGCGCAGGTGATCGGCGCCTGGGTGCGCCGGAACCCGGATGCCGGCCGGGAACTGCTGTTTCACAACCCGTCCTACGTGTTTTTCCGCGAGGTGACCAATGTGCCCGCGGAGCGGGGGCCGCTGGGGGCCATGAACCGTTCCGTCACGGCGCTGCGGTCGATCGCGGTCGATCCAGCGCATGTGCCGCTCGGTGCGCCGGTCTGGGTCGAGAAAGACGGCGCCGACCCGATGCGCCGGCTGATGGTCGCGCAGGATACGGGGTCCGCGATCAAGGGCGCGCAACGGGCCGACATCTTCTTCGGGACCGGCCCACGCGCCGGCCGCCGCGCCGGCCGGTTGCGGGATCCCGGCCGGATGGTGGTGCTGATGCCCATCCAGCGTGCCTACGCGATGTTGCCGGAGTCGTTGCAGTGACCCGCCGGCGCCTGAGTTCCGAGGATCTCGCGCTCTGGCGGCAAGTCGCCCGAAGCGCCGAACGGCTGCATGCCGATCGCCCCCCGCGCGACGAGGGGGAGCGCGCGGATCGGGCGCCGTCACCGGCCCCCCGGCGGTCTGCGGGCCCCGCGGTGCCTGCGGGGTTCCGGATCGGCGGGGCTGCGCCGGCATCCGGCGGCGCCCGCGATCTGGCGCCGGATCTCTCGGCGCGGGTCGAAGCCGCGCCGCTTCGGATGGACCGGAAGACACATCAGAAAATGAAGCGCGGGCGGCTCGACCCGGAGGCGCGGATCGATCTTCACGGCATGACGCTGGACGAGGCGCACCCCGCGCTCGTCTCGTTCATCCTCGCAAGCCAGGCGGCGGGACGACGGCTGGTGCTCGTCATCACCGGAAAGGGCCGGCGCGCGGAGGATCAGGGCCCGATCCCGCGCCGTCAGGGTGTGCTGCGCCATCAGCTTCCGCACTGGCTCTCGACGCCGCCTTTGTCGCAGGCCGTGTTGCAGGTGCGCGAGGCCCATCTGAAGCATGGCGGCGGCGGGGCCTACTATGTCTACCTTCGCCGGCGCTAGGCCGGTCGCGACAGAAGCGGCCGCGCCCGCGTCACGCCCATCGCCATTAGCGCGCTCGCGAAGGCGAAATATACGGCGACCGCAAGGTACTGCGCTTCAAGCCCGACGCCGAGACCGATCAGCGCACCCGTGACCCCCGGACCGATCGCGGTGCCCAACACCATGACCGCGGCGGCCATCGCCTTGATCCCACCAAGATGGCGCGTGCCGTAGAATTCGGCCCAGAAGGCGTTGGGAAGCGTCACGTTGGCGCCTGTCGTGACCCCGAGCAGAAAGATCCCGAAGAGTGCGGCCGAAGGCGTGGTTGCCGTGGCGAAGATGACGAAGGCGCCCACCATCGGAAGCTGGAACCAGGGCATGAGGCGGCCGGTCCCCACCCGGTCGAGCGCCCAGCCCGACACGAGCATCGAGGTGACGCCCGTGACCGTGTAGACCGGAAAGAGCGCCACGAGGCTGAGATGGGTCCAGCCCTTGATCTCGGCGAAGTGCACCTGCTGGAAGAAGAAGGCGGTGTTGAACGCGGCTGGCCCCAGAAGCGCAGGGACCATGAACCAGAAAAGCCAATGGCGAAGCCCTTCTCGGCGCGTCCAGTGACGGTCCAACATGCCCAAGGTCGCGCCGCCCTCGGCTGCGAAGGACTGCGGCGTGCGCTCCCGGACGAGAAGGAGGCGCAGAAGCGGGATACCGGCCAGCGCCATGACGGCGGCGAGTACCCACAGGACGCGCCAGTCCAGCACAGTGAGAAGCGCGACGAAGGTGATGGGCAGCAACGCCTCGCCGATGGCGGTGCCCAGGGTGGCGATGGAAAGCGCGCGCCCCCGCGCGGCGATGAACCAGCGAGACATCGCCACCATCGCGATATGGCTTGTCATGCCCTGGCCGGTGAATCGGAGTGCCAGGATGACCAGGGGAATCGCCCAGGCTCCCGGAACGGCGGCCATGGTCAGGCAGGCGATGGCCAGAAGACCCAGAATGGCCGTGCCGAGCGTCCGGGCCCGGAACCGGTCGGTAAGGGCGCCCGCCCACAGCATGGCAAGCGCGGAAGCCCCGGTGCCCAGCGTGTAGATCGCACCCCACGCCGCATGGCCGAGATCGAAGGCGGCGCGGATCTCGCCCGCGAAGACGGATATGAAATACGTCTGTCCGAAGCTCGACAGGAACGCCAGCAACGCCCCGGCCGAGAGCCAGCGCGCATTGAGCCTCAGGAAATCGCGGTTGTCCATTCCGGCTTCCTGCGCGCTCGGCACGCCGGGCGCAAGCGCCGCGCATTCCCCACATGCCGAGCCCCTCGTGCCACTGCCGATCAGACGCAAGGGCGGCGTTGCGTGAAACGTCGACCTTGCCGGTCCCGGTGCCGCCCGGGCCTCGTGCGTGCGCCGCACGTGCCGGGGCGACAGCTCTGCCCGCACATCCTCGGGGTCAGGTTCTATGCAACTTGCAAGCGCCGTGTTGACATGTCTGGCACAGGGCTAAACTGTCTCATCAGGACAAAACCATGGAGACAGCAATGACAGCCAGAACGATGACTGCGCTTCTCGCAGCCTGCCTCGCCACGCCGGTGGTCGCGCAGGAGTTCAGCGGCGACCCGGAAGCCGGGGAAAGCCTGTTCAACCGCTGCAAGGCCTGCCACATGATCGTGGACGATTCCGGCGAGCAGATCGTGCGGGGCGGGCCCGTCGGGCCGAACCTCTACGGCGTGATGGGGGGCCCCGCCGCCGAAGTAGAGGATTTCCGCTACGGCGACGGCATCCAGAAGGCCGCCGAGATGGGCCTCGAGTGGACCGAGGAAAGCTTCGTGGCCTACGTCCAGGATCCGCAGGGTTTCCTGCGCGATTACACCGACGACAGCGGCGTGCGTTCCAAGATGGCGTTCCGTCTGAACACCGGCATGGAAGACGTCTACGCCTATCTCGTGAGCGTCAGCAGCGAGTAATCGACGCCTTCGGTTTGTTGCGAAGGGCGCCCTCGGGCGCCCTTCCCGTTTCCCGGCCTCACGCGCGTTTCCGGCTCAGTTTGCCAGCCCCTCCGCTGCGCCGGCGACGCCGAGCGCGGTCCCGATCAGCGAGAAGATCGTGGTGACGCGCGTCACGGGCGATTCCGTCGCGAGAACCGTATCTCCGGGATTGACCCGGAACCCGCGCGCGGCAAAGAGGCCGTCCGCGCTCGTCAGGTCGAAGCTGAAAACGACCTGCTCGTGGGTCGGCCCCGCATGGGCGGGTGAAACCTGCCAGCGCTCGTAATCGCGCAGGATAAGGACGCCCTTGGGGTCGGCACGCGCGTCGGAAATCCCGCCCATCAGGGTCACCGCCTCGAGGGCGCTCACCTCGTCCTTGGGGAAATAGATGATGTTCTCGGTGCCCGCGGCGCCGAGCGCGGTAAAGCTGCGCCGGTCTTCTTCCACGACGACCTTGTCGCCGCCGCGCAGGGTCGCGTTCCGGCTCGCCTCGGCGAAGAGCTGGTCGGCGCGGATTTCGTAGGTGTTGCCGCCCCGGATGAGGCGCACGAGAGGATTGCGCAGATCGGAACTTATGCCGCCGCCCTCTGCGATCGCGCTGAGGATGGTGTAATCGCGGCCCGGAAGCGGGATCCTGCCCGGCGTCGCCACGCCGCTCACCAGGTCGATGGAGTTGGAAGAGCCCTGCTCCACGGAAAGCTGGACCTGCGCCGAGGGCACGATGCGCTCCATCTCGGTCTGGATGCGTTCACGCGCCTCGTTCGGGGTAAGTCCGTTGATCACCACATCGTCCACGTAGGGAACGAAGATCGTTCCGTCGGGCGCGACCTCTATCCCGTTCAGATCGATACGCTTTTCGTCGGCGCCCGTCAGAAGCGACACGTCCTGGCTGTCCCAGATCACGAGGGTGACGCGGTCCCCGGCGCGGATGATCGTGGAGGACGGCGCGCCGGATGCCTGAGGCCAGTGATAGCCGCCGCGCCACCCCGTTGTCGGCCAACGGTTGAGTGCCTCGGCATTGGCGCGGCTGACCGCCACGACCTGAAAGCTGGGGCTCCCGGAAACACGTTCGCGGGTGACCTCGGATTGCAGCGCGGCACCGCGGGGAAGGCTGCACGCCGAGAGCCCGAAAGATACCAGGATTGCGATGGAAATGCGCGGGAACGATTTCACAAGCCGATCTCCTGGCCCCTGACCAACTCTCGACATGATGATTGGCGGGCCGTAATACGGTAAGGCTAAGACAGGCAGCGCAAAAGATGCCATTGTTCCACGAGAAGCTTGCGCCGAGATTGTTGCAACTCCGCAACCCGACTTGGCGCTATCGGGGATACCCGCTGAAACGCACGGTCGATGTTCTCGGGTCACTCACGCTTGCGGTGCTTCTCTCCCCGCTCATCCTTGTCGTGGCCCTGCTTGTCTGGTGGCGAGATGGCGGGCCCGTCCTTTACAGATCGGAACGGATGCGAGCACCGGAACGCCCGTTCCTGCTCTGGAAGTTCCGCACGATGCGGCCGGTACCCGACGACAGCGGCGTTTCCGGGGGCCACAAGGTCTTCCGCATAACGCCCACGGGCAGACTGCTTCGGCGCATGAGGCTCGACGAACTGCCGCAGTTGTGGAACGTGTTCCGTGGCGACATGAGTTTCGTGGGCCCGCGCCCCCCGCTTCGCCTTTACGTGGAGAGTTTTCCCGAGCTTTACGCCGAGGTGCTTCGGGTGAAGCCGGGGATCACGGGTCTGGCGACACTCGTCTTTCTTCCGACCGAGGAACGGCTCTTGCAGGCGTGCGAGAGCCCGGCGGAAACGGATGCCGTTTACGGGCGGCGCTGTGTCCCGAGAAAGGCGCGTCTCGATCGTCTCTACGCGGAACACCAAGGATTGTGTTACGATTTCTGGCTGATGTTCGCGACGATTCGCCGGTCACTTCCGCCAAGCCCCGGACGGAGGCGACCGCCCACGAAGCGGGCGTCCACTGGCTGAATGCCGCCGCCGAGGCGCAGGAATATTGGAGTTCCGCATGTGCCGGAGATATATTTAAACTTTGTTTACGAGTATTTGTTTCACTTTCAGCGCATGACCGGATGATATGGTCGCCACATAGTGGTTTTCGGGTAGTGCATTGAAATAATTAGTCTTGAGGGTCAGTTCATGCTCTACCTGATGGTCTCGTCGCTGAGTCGATCGCAAAAAGGGCTGATTCTTCTCGCGCTCGATGCCTCATCTATTGTCGCTGCCTACTTTCTAGCTCTTGCTCTGGCGCACTCCGGGCTGCCGGAGGCGGCCAGGCCTCCGGCCGCACTGCCGGTGCTGGCGGTGATGGTCGCCCTTGGCGTCGCGCTCTCGCTGCATCTGGGTCTGCACAGGGTGAAGCTCAACGCCTACGAGTTGCAGCGCGTCCTCGGTACGGCGGGCGTCGGCGCCGCGATGGGCATGACGGGCGTCGCGGTCAACGTGGTTTCCGGCGGGACGATGCCGGCATCGGTCTTCGTGATATTCACGATGACGTTCGTGATCCTCTCAGGGTCGGCGCGTCTGCTGTTGCGAGAGATGACGCTCTGGATCTACCGGACGGGGCAGCTGCGCAAGCGTGTGCTGATCTACGGCGCCGGCAAGACGGGCCAGCAGCTGGCCGCGGCGCTCGCCATGGACGACGCGCTGCTGCCGGTGGCGTTCCTCGACGACAATCCGACGCTGCAATCTCTGACCATCGCCGACCTGAAGGTGCATTCGCCGATCCGCCTCCCCGAACTCGTGCGGGAACGTCGGATCGACAGCGTGATCATCGCCATGCCCTCCGCTTCTCCGGCAACGCGGGCGCGCATCACGCGCCTGGTACGACGGCTTGGCTGCGAGGTGCATACGCTGCCA
This sequence comes from Rhodosalinus sp. FB01, assembly GCF_041365715.1. Lineage (NCBI taxonomy): Bacteria > Pseudomonadati > Pseudomonadota > Alphaproteobacteria > Rhodobacterales > Paracoccaceae > Rhodosalinus > Rhodosalinus sp. FB01. Next base: position 80,901 of record NZ_JBGFSH010000009.1, read on the forward strand.
TCCTTCGCGCAGCTTGTCCTCGGCCGCCCAGGCGGATCGAAGCTGACGGAGGCACAGCTTTACGGCCTTCTCGGCCGCGGCGGGATGGAGCCCAAGGTTCCCGGAATGGCGGAGGCCTACCGGGACCGCAGCATCCTCGTCACAGGCGCCGGCGGATCGATCGGGTCCGAGCTCTGCCGCCAGATCCTCTCCTACCGTCCACGTCGCCTCGTTCTTCTCGATCACGCCGAACTGCCGCTCTTCAACCTGGAGCGCGAGCTTTCGGAGCTGGACACGGACACCGAGATCTTGGCGGTGCTCGGATCGGTGTGCGTACGCGCGCTGGTGGATCGCGTGCTGTGCGAGACGGAAACCGATGTCGTACTGCATGCCGCGGCCTACAAGCATCTTGGCATGGTGGAAGAGAACGCGGTCGAAGGACTGCGCACGAATGTGCTGGGGACGAAGGTCGTCGCGGATGCCGCCCGCGACGCCGGGGTGGGCCGGTTCATACTGATCTCTTCGGACAAGGCCGTCCGGCCTGCCTCGGTGCTCGGCGCGTCCAAGCGTCTGGCCGAGATGATCGTGCAGGATCTCGCCACCCGCTCCACGACCACGCGGTTCTCCATGGTCCGCTTCGGCAATGTCATCGGCTCTTCCGGGTCGGTCATCCCGCTCTTCGAGGAGCAGATCGCCCGTGGAGGACCGGTGACGGTGACCCATCGCGACGTCACCCGCTACTTCATGACGGTGTCCGAGGCGGTGCACCTTGTCTTGCTGGCCGGCGCGCTCTCGCGTGGTGGCGATCTCTTCGCGCTCGACATGGGCGCACCGGTCTCGATCCTGCAGGTCGCGCGCCAGATGATAGAGGGCGCAGGCTACACCGTGCGCGATGCAGAGACCCCGCATGGCGACGTCGAGATAAGGTTCACCGGCCTGCGTCCCGGTGAAAAGATGCACGAAGAGTTGCTGACCGGGTCCGAGATGCTGACAACGCCGCATCCGAAGATATTGCGCACCCAGGAAGGCCACGTCTCCGAACTCGAGATGGCGAACGCGCTTCGTGACATCCGCGCCGCGGTAGAGGCGCAGGATGCAAAAGCAGCGCATGACGCCGCCATGCGCTGGGTGGGTGATCGCGGAGTACCGCCGCGCGGCACGGGGACGGCCGGGCTCGCCTCCTCTCTCGGGCCGTCAGCGTTGCCCGTGTCGCCTCACCGTTGAGCGTGGCAAGCCGGCGGGCGCCTCGAGGCCGCCTGGCGGTGTCGACCACGACATGGTCAACCCCGGTTTTCGGCGGATAGTGCGCGCGCGCCATCAAGATATCTGACAAACTGCATGAGTTCGGCGCGTGACATGTCGCGCATGCGAGTCACCCGATACGTAGCCATTGCTCGAGCCCGAGAGTTGCAGGCGAGCCCTAGGCCATCAGGCTCCGCCATGCCGTGCGCCCGAGTTTCGGAACACGCGAGGAGGACCTTGCCCGGCAAGACTGTCGCGAATTGCGCTTGTTAAGAAATGCGCAATCCGGCGCGTGCTACCGCGTTCCCCGGGGTGAGAAAGGTGGTGAGCATGGCGTCCGGCAGCAATGTCGCGCCAGTCATCGTCAAGCGTAAGAAGGTGGTGCGGTCCGATGGGCATCACGGCGGCGCGTGGAAGGTCGCCTATGCCGATTTCGTGACCGCCATGATGGCCTTCTTCATGCTGATGTGGCTGCTGAACGCGACGACAGAGAAGCAACGCAAGGGTCTTGCGGACTATTTCGATCCGACCATACCGATCGTGCGGCAATCGGGCGGCGGCAGCGGGCCCCTCGGCGGCGAGAGCGTTTTCGCGGAAGAGATCGTGCCGCGCATCGGCACGGGCGCGGCGTCGCGCGCACCGACCGAGGAGAACCGCGCCCGGGGCGATCGCGTGCCGGGAACGGCAGGCCCGAAGGAAAGCGGCGATGCGGCAGCCGAGGCAGAGGCGCTCGCGCGTCTGGACGCCGCATTGCGCGGAAACTCCGGCGAAAGCCATGCCGACGACCTGCTGCGCCAGCACGTGGTCACCCGAGTGACGGACGAGGGCCTCGTCGTGGAAATCTTCGCGCGGCCGGGCGCCCCGCTTTTCGAAGGGGATGCGGCGCCGACCCCACTGCTCGAGGCGTTGGCGGGCGTGATCGGACGCCTCTCGGGAATGGTGACGAATCAGGCCGCGGTCGAAGCTCACGTGCGCGCCAGCCCCATCGTGATGGCCCGGAATCCGGCCTGGGATCTTTCCGCCCGGCGGGCCGCCGCTCTGCGGACTTTGCTGGAGGAGGGGGGAATCGCGCCAGCGCGTGTCCGCCGGGTCACGGGCCACGCCGATCGCGCACCTGCCTTGCCGGAACAGCCGATGTCGGTGCGCAACGACAGGCTGGAAATCGTTTTCCTGCGCACAGGCCGTGTCAGATCCGGCGCTTTTTAGCCGTTAGCGGCGCCTTAAGGCGTTGGTCCTAGTTTCGGGCCGGGCAACGTCGCCGACGCAACAGAAGGGCCCCCGACATGACGATATCCTCGGCACTCAATTCAGGCGTTGCGGCGCTGGGCGCGAACGCGAGCCGCCTTGCCGGAATTTCCGACAACATCGCCCACGCCGGCACCTACGGCTACAAGCGTGTGCAGACCGACTTCCAGTCCATGGTGATCTCGACGACGGGTGGCGGGGGCTACGCCGCAGGCGGTGTTCGCTCGCTCAGCCGGCGACTCGTGGATCAGAGCGGGGCGCTCGTGAACACCTCGAACCCGACCGATCTGGCCGTGCGGGGGCGCGGCTTCCTGCCCGTGGCCCGCGCCAACGAGGTGCAGGTGGGCAACGGGAATCCCCAGATGCTGCTCACGACCACCGGGTCCTTCCGGACCGATGCCGACGGTTACCTCGTCACCCAGGCGGGTCTTGCGCTCCTGGGCTGGCCGGCCCTGCCCGACGGCACCATGCCGGCCGTTCCGCGCGACACGGCCGACTCGCTGCGCCCCGTGCGTATCGACGCCAATGCCCTCTCGGGTCAGCCCACCACCCAGATGTCCCTTGGAATCAACCTGCCGGCGACCGCGACCGCAGCGGGCGCGACGGTGACGCCCGAAACGCTTTCGGTGGAGTATATCGACAATCTTGGCATTTCGGCCAATGTCGACATCACGTTCACCCCGACCGTGCCCGGCGCCGGGTATTCAAACGAGTGGCGCATGGTTCTGCGCGACTCGGCCTCCGGCGGCGCTGTCGTTGGCGACTATGTCCTCGCCTTCAACGACAGCCGGACCGCAGGTGGAACGCTGGCGGGCGTGACGACTTTCGCGGGTGGCGCTTACGATGCGGCCACGGGATCCGTGATCGTCGATGTCGATGGCGGACCCATAGAGATCAATATCGGCCAGCCCGGAAGCCGGGGCGGACTGACCCAGCTCTCCGACAAGTTCGCGCCGCTCTCGATTTCCAAGGATGGCTCGGCGGTGGGCAACATGACAGCGGTGGAGGTGGATGAGAACGGTTTCGTTCTCGCCGTGTTCGACACCGGGGTGACGCGGCGCATCTTCCAGATACCGCTCGTCGACATGCCGAACCCGAACGGCATGACCGGATTGGACCAGCAGACCTTCGTGCCCTCGCCGAAAAGCGGTCCGTTCTTCTTGTGGGATGCCGGCGACGGCCCCACCGGCAGCGTAGTCGCCTTCGCACAGGAGGAATCCGCGACCGACGTGGCCGGGGAACTGACCGACATGATCAAGACCCAGCGCGCATATTCCTCGAACGCCAAGGTGATTCAGACCGTCGCGTTGTCGCTGGCCGAGGCCACGGACTTGCCGGTGGAGATCTCGCCCTGCGTCTTCGCGAGGTTGTTGTTCACGGCCTTGAGGGTCTGCAGCGCGACCATGGCGCTGTTGTTGGTCAGGATGCTGGACATGGGGTTTCCTTGTCTTTCCGGTTCGGCGCTTTGCGCCTGTTGCAGGGGCCCGGAGATGCCGGGCGTCACAAAGTCGTTCTGACGGGTGCGGCCCGAACTTGCGGCCGCGCCACCCTTGCGGATGCGGTCTTGATGGTGGGGGGTGGTGTCCTAACGGAGCGTGAAGCCGTCCCGGCCCGCTACGGCGGATTTGAGGAAAACTGTGTGCGTTTTCCTGCCGGCGTCAGCTCCGCTTCTCGAGGCGGGGCGCGGCGGCCTGCCGGATGTTGCGCCGCTGGCCCCGAGGGTCGTAGGTCGCGAGCGCCTCGCGCACCTCGCGCATCGCGGCGAGGCGTTCGGCCACGGACCGTATCCCGGCAAGCGCGGCATCGAGCAGGGCGGCGTTGCGTTCCAGCCGGCTGCGCAGGGCGGCAAGCGTGGCGGGATCGGCGTCCTGCCCCTGAAGGCGGCCGGCGAGCGCCTCCTTGCGGTCGGCAAGGGCGGCGAAGCGGCCGATGTCGCCCGCCAGCAGCGCCTGGCGCTCTTCTTCAAGCAACGCCTCCAGGGCGGTCACGGCGGGGGCAGGCGTCATCGCCGCGCGCCGCCAGCGCGTGGAAGATGTGTTCGGCCAGCCCGATGCCGCCCGCCTCTGCCATGGCGCGGGCCTGCATGTCGCGCAGGAAGGAGGCGAATTGCGTCTCGCCCGCGCCGCCCCCGAACGCATCGGGCGTGCGCCCGACCCCGGCGCTCTTGAGCATCTGCGACAGGAACGCGGTCTCGAGCGCGACGGCGGCCTCGCGCGCGGGATGATCCCTTGCGACCGGGTCGGGGCGCGGGGACGGCGTGGCGGGCGCGGGGGCGGACGGGATCATGGCGGTCACTCCAATTGCGCGGGTTTTGCCGACTATGACGCCCGCGCGGTAAAGAAGCGGTAACCCGCGTGGCGGAATGTGAGGCTCACGCAGAACGCGCCGGGGAGCTTCCGATGATACCGATGAATTCGACCTTGCCCGAGTCGCCATCGGCCGCACCGCAGGGCGCGGGCCCGCGGGCGGGTCGCCCGGAAACCGAGGGCGGAGGCGAGCACCCGGTCGCCCCTGGCGGAAAGGCGACCGCAGGCAGGGGGGCGTTTGCGGAAATCCTTCGGCGCATGGACGCGGAAGGCTGGCCGGGGGCGGCGCGATCCGCCGACGGGTCGGCGGGGAATGCGCCCGCGCGGGGCGAGGATACGGAAGAAGAGCAGGGCACCTCCGAAGGCCAGCTTGCCGACGTTGCGCCCGTGCCCGTCGAGGACGCGGAGGACCCGTCCGCGGCGCCATCCGTACCCGGACCGCCGGTGGTGGAAATGTCCGAGGATGCGCGCGGCGGCGTCATGCAGGAAGGCCCCGCGGCCGTCGGGGCCGGGTCTGTACCCGGAGAACAGCGGGATGGAATGGCCGCGATGGCGGCCGACGCCGGGCCGGTTTCGCCCGACGCCCCGCGCCCGGCCGCCGACGGGCCGGCGAAGGCAAGACCCGAAGGTTTCGCCGCGACCGCCGCCGACCCAAGGATGGACGGGCTGCCGCCCGGGTCCGGACGAAACGATCCGACCAACCCGCGCGCGCTGACCGGGCAGCGGGAAGAAGCTGCGCCGCAGCGAAGCGGGCTGCAGGCGGACGCGGCGGCGGAGGCTCCGCAAAGGCACCCCGGCATGACCGCGCCGCAGGAGCTGCGCGCGTCCCGTCTCACACATACCGACCCGATGTCCGCGCCATCCGCGACGGAACCGGGCCGGGGGATGGCTGTGTCCAACGCACCGGCCGCGCCCGTCGTCCCGCCCGGTGCCGTCCCCGCGCCACCACCCCCTGGCGGACATTCGTCGCTGCAGGTGGTCGGGCACGTCGCCGCGGAGGAAATGGCCGATCGCGGCACGGCGCCCCTTTCCGGCCTCGACGTGAGGACCGCTGCGCCGCACCCGTCCGGCCAGGCCGCGCCCCCGCGCGCGGAGGCCGCCGCCGTGCTTCGCCAGTTGGCCGAGGCGCTCTCCGCGGCGCCGGTTCCGGGCTCTGTGGAAGTGTCGCTCAACCCCCCCGAACTCGGGCGGGTGCGCCTCAGCTTCGCACCGTCGGATGCGGGGATCGCGGTGCTGATACAGGCCGAACGTCCCGAAACGCTGGACCTCATGCGCCGACACGCCGACCAGCTCGCGCAGGAATTCCGTGCGATGGGCTACGGGTCGACCTCCTTCGCCTTCGGGCAGGATACCGGCGCACCCCCCCGCAGGCCGGAGGACATCGCCGGTGCGTCCGGCGCATCCCCGGCCGAGGAGATGGCCCCGCCCGCCACGCAGGAGGCACCCCGGCGCGGCGTTCTCGCCGGGCTGGACCTCAGGCTCTGATCACCCATCACGGAGATGTCCCATGCAGACCAGCCCTGTTCCTCCGCCCGCCTTCGCCGCCGGACCGGACCGTGCCACGGCCCGTACGGAGGCCGGCCGCGGTGCGCTGTCCTCGGATTTCGAGACCTTCCTGCGCATGCTGACGGTGCAGATGCAGAACCAGGACCCCCTGAACCCGATCGAAAGCACCGATTTCGCGGTGCAGCTCGCCACCTTCTCGACCGTGGAGCAGCAGGTACTCACCAATGATCTTCTGGCCCAGATGCAGACGCCGCTTGCCGAGTTCGCCAACTGGGTGGGTCGTGAGGTGCTGACCACCGCGCCGGTAACGTTCGATGGCGCGCCGGTGACGCTGCGACTGGAACCAAGTCGCGCGGCCGAGGACACCGCGCTCGTGGTGCGTGACGCCGAAGGCCGCGCGGTTCTGAGTCAGCCGGTGCCGGCGGACGCGGAAACGGTGGAATGGGCTGGTGTCGGCCCGGCCGGTGTGCCGCTGCCGCACGGCCGCTACAGTTTCACCCTGGAGAGCGCGAGCGCTGGCCCGGGGGCCGACAGCCGCCCGCTTCCGGCCTTCCAGACGGTACGCGAGGTGCGGGTCGGGCCGCAGGGCGCGCCGGTCATCGGTCTGGCCAGTGGCGAAGAGGTGCCGGCGGGGGACGTCCTCGCCCTGCGAGAATCGCGGTAACGCCGATGGGACGGAGGGCATGACCCGGCGGCTCCCGATGCTGGATGATCGCCTGCCCGACATGCGGAACCGAACGCAGCGGATGATTGGAGCGGCGATGAAGGACGCGGCGCGATCCCTTGAGTGTGGCGAGACAGGGCATCGCTTCCGATCTCCGCCGCCTCGCGCGTGGGCGCGAGTCCAGCTGCGGCGGTCCACGCCGCGCGGGTCTCGACTCCGGAACGGGACGTCGATCCCTTTTCCGGCGAAGGGCCGCTTGCGCGAAGTCTCGGCGCCGCTTCGGTCGCCTGGGGCGAACTTCCTCATTCGCCTCGCGGTGTCGGCTGGCCACGATGCCGGACGCAGCACCTTCCCGGGAGGTGACCGCGGCGGCTCATCGGACGGCCCCGGCAGGTCACCTGGCGCAAGACTCCGGCCGACCAAACACGACGGCGCCCTCAGAAAAGCGATCCGGCACCCACTGCCAGGCTTGCGCCCAGGGCGCCTCCGAAGGCGGCCCAAAGCGCGGGCCGGATCCAGGGCGCGCGTGGCCGGGGGGGCGGCGGGCTGGCCTGCCGGATCAGCGCCGCCTCCACGAGACCGGGCAGGCGTGGACCGAAGCGTGTCAGAACCTTCGCCGTCCGCGCGAGATCCGATGCCACGGCGCGCGGTCCGATGCTGTTCTTGATGTAATCCTCGACCACCGGCTGCGCGACCTCCCAGATGTTCATCTGCGGATTGAGCGAGCGTGCGACACCTTCCACCACCACCATCGTGCGCTGCAGAAGCAGCAGTTCGGTCCGGGTTTCCATGCCGAAGCGCTCCGTCACCTCGAAGAGGTAATTCAGCAGCCGGCCCATGGAGATCCGGGTGGCATCCATCCCGAAGATCGGCTCGCCGACCGAGCGCAGCGCCCTGGCGAACTCGTCCACGTCGCGGTCCGCGGGAACGTAGCCGGCCTCGAAATGGCCCTCCGCGACGCGCTTGTAGTCGCGTCGGATGAAACCGAAGAGGATCTCGGCATAGACGCGGCGCGTGTATTCGTCGATCTGCCCCATGATCCCGAAATCATAGGCGATGATATCGCCGTTCGGCGCGACCTTGAGATTGCCCTGGTGCATGTCGCCGTGGAAGTAGCCGTCGCGCAGCGCGTGGCGCAGGAAAAGCTGCAACACGCGTTCCGAAAGCGCCTTTCGGTCATGTCCCGCCGCGTCGAGCGCGGCGTTGTCGCCCATCGGAATGCCTTCGGCCCAGCCAAGCGTCATCACGCGCTTGGCCGAAAGCGGCCAGACCACCTTGGGCGTGCGGAAACCCTTGTCGCCGCGCGTGTTGTCGGTGAACTCGGACGCGGCGGAGCTTTCCAGGCGCAGGTCGAGCTCGCCTTTCACCACGCCCTCGAAATGGGCGATCACGTCCATCGGCCGAAGCCGGCGCGAGGACGGCGAGAGGATCTCGATCATCCGCGCGGCGAGGTAGAAGGCGTCGATGTCCCTGCGAAACGCGCTCTCGATCCGGGGACGCAGCACCTTGACGGCTACCGCCTCGCCGTTGACGGCCAGCCGTGCCTTGTGGACCTGCGCGATGGAGGCCGCGGCGACGGGCGGGCTGAAGTCCATGAATACGCCATCGGGATCGACGCCGAGCTCGCGGGCGAGCGTCGCCTTGGCCACCTCGATCGGGAAGGGCGGAAGCTTGTCCTGAAGAACGCGCAGCTGGTCGGCGAGCTCGTCGCCCACCACGTCCGGCCGGGTCGAGAGGACCTGCCCGAACTTGATGTAGGCCGGGCCCAGCGCGGTGAGCGCACGTGTGGCGGGCGGCATGGCGGGATCGCCCTTGTATCCCAGCCATTTGAACGGCCAGCCCAGCGCCCGCGCGGCGGCCCGCAGCGAGGGCGGCGCGTCGAAGGCGTCGAGCACCACGCGCATCGCGCCGGTGCGTTCCAGCGTGGCGCCGGTGCGGATCAGCCGCCAGATGTTGTGCGGTCCTCGCAAGGGTCAGAGCTTCCAGCCGGAGTGGAGCGCGGCGACGCCCATGGTCAGGTTGCGGTAGCGGGCCTGCTCGAAGCCCGCGTCGCGGATCATGCCGAGAAACGTCTCCTGGTCGGGGAAACGGCGGATCGATTCCACCAGATACTGGTAGCTCGCGCGGTCCTGCGCCACGACCTGTCCCATGGCGGGGATCACGTTGAAGGAATAGCGGTCATAGGCCCATTGCAGGGCCGGCGTCGGGATCTGCGAGAACTCGAGCACCATGAGGCGGCCGCCCGGCCGGAGCACGCGGAACGCCTCGGCGAGGGCGGCCTCGGGCCGCGTGACGTTCCGGATGCCGAAGCTGATCGTGTAGACATCGAAGCTTGCGTCCGGAAACGGCAGCGCCATCGCGTCGCCCACGATCCAGGCGAGCTTATCCGCCATGCGCTCGGCCTCGGCGCGCTTGCGCCCCGCGACGAGCATGGATTCGGTCAGGTCGAGCACGGTGGCGTGCCCCGCGCCGGCGCGGCGAAGGAAGCGGAAGGCGATGTCGCCGGTGCCTCCGGCCACGTCGAGAAGCCGCTGGCCGGGCCGGGGTGCCAGCCAGTCCATCATCGCGTCCTTCCAGAGCCTGTGAACACCCGCCGACATCAGGTCGTTCATCACGTCGTAGCGGCTGGCCACCGAGGTGAACACGCCCTTGACGCGTCCCGCCTTTTCGGTCTCGGGCACGGTTTCGTACCCGAAATGCGTCGTGCCCCTGCGGGCGTCTGTCGCGTCGTCGCTCATGAGCCTTGCCGTCTGCCGTGCAGAGCCTTCTTATAGGGCGCTTGCGGGGCGCTGCAATCCGCGCCGGCCGCGGGAAGGAGCGCGCATGCCGGAATTGCCCGAAGTCGAGACGGTTCGTCGCGGCCTTTCGCCCGTGATGGAGGGCGCGCGGATCCTGCGCGCAGCGGTCAACCGGCCCGATCTGCGCTGGCCGTTGCCCGAGCGCATGGCCGGGCGGCTGGCCGGGGCGCGGGTCCTGCGCCTCGGGCGGCGGTCGAAGTACCTGCTCGCCGATCTCGACACGGGCGAGACCTGGATCATCCATCTCGGGATGTCGGGTCGCCTGCTCGTCTCCGGCGATGCGCTGGGACGCTTCGTGCACGACCATCCCGCACCGGAGAAGCACGATCACGTGGTGATCGACCTCGAGGGGGGCGCCCGCGTCACCTTCAACGACCCGAGGCGTTTCGGCGTGATGGACCTGGTGGCGACGGAACGGCTGCAAACGCACCGCCTGCTTGCAGGGCTGGGACCCGAGCCGCTCGGCAACGGGTTCGACGAGGACTATCTGGTGGCGCGCCTCGCCGGGCGGAACACGCCCGTGAAGGCGGCGCTTCTCGACCAGAGGCTCGTCGCGGGGCTCGGCAACATCTATGTCTGCGAGGCGCTCTTTCGCGCCGGCGTCTCGCCCCTGCGCAAGGCCGGGCGCCTGGCCCCGCGGCGCGCCGCGGCGCTCGTGCCGGCGATCCGGGCGGTGCTCGCCGACGCGATCGAGGCCGGTGGCTCCAGCCTGCGCGACTATCGCCGCGCGGACGGCGAACTCGGGTATTTCCAGCACGCCTTCGACGTCTATGGCCGGGAGGGCGCGCCCTGCCGGCGGCCCGGCTGCACCGGAACGGTGCGCCGCAAGGTGCAGTCGGGCCGCTCTTCGTTCTACTGCGTCTCTTGCCAAAGATAGCTTGAATGGACGTGCCAGAATGCTAAGGCAGGCATCTGACCGAAACGAACGGAGCCGGCTGCATGGCTTATGAGACGATCATCGTCGAGACCGAAGACCACGTCGCCACGATCAAGCTCAACCGCCCCGACGCGCTGAACGCGCTGAACGCGCACATGCTGGGCGAACTGTCCCGCGCGCTTGCCGAGGCCGACGCCAACGACAAGGTGCGCTGCATCATCCTGACCGGCTCCTCCAAGGCCTTCGCGGCGGGCGCCGACATCCGGGAGATGTCGGAGAAGAGCTTCGTCGACATGTACATGTCGGACTACTTCGCCCCGGAGCACGACGCGGTGACCCGGGTTCGCAAGCCCGTCATCGCCGCCGTGGCCGGCTACGCGCTGGGCGGGGGGTGCGAGCTTGCGATGATGTGCGATTTCATCGTTGCCGCCGACACGGCGAAGTTCGGCCAGCCCGAGATCAACCTGGGCGTGGTGGCCGGTCTCGGCGGAACCCAGCGCCTGACCCGGGCGGTCGGCAAGTCGAAATCCATGGACATGCACCTGACGGGACGCTTATGGACGCCGAGGAGGCGGAGCGCGCGGGCCTCGTCAGCCGCGTGGTGCCCGCCAAGAGCCTGATGGAAGAGGTGCGTGGCATCGCCGACAAGATCGCGGAAAAGTCGATCCTGACCGCGATGGCGGTCAAGGAGGCGGTGAACCGGGCCGAGGAAACCACGCTCGCCGAGGGGCTGCGCTTCGAGCGGCGCCTCTTCCACGCGCTCTTCTCCACCGAAGACCAGAAGGAGGGCATGACCGCCTTCCTGGAGAAGCGCGAGGCGCAGTTCCGCGACCGCTGAGCCGGGCGGTTGACTTGCCCGCGACTCGCGTCTAAGAGCGCGGCTTCAGACATTCCACCCCAGACGAATGGGACGAAAAGACAATGGCAAACACGCCTCAGGCCAAGAAGCGCGCCCTTCAGAACGAGCGTCGCTACGCCGTGAACAAGGCGCGCCGGTCGCGCATCCGCACCTTCCTGCGCAAGGTCGAGGAAGCCATCGCCGCGGGCGACAAGGATGCCGCGGCCGCCGCGCTGCGCGCCGCCCAGCCGCAACTGATGCGCGGCGTGACGAAGGGCGTGTTGCACAAGAACACCGCTGCCCGGAAGATGTCGCGCCTGTCCGCCCGTGTGAAAGCGATCGGCTAACCCCTTTTCCAGGCGGTAAAGTTTACGGGCCCGGCACATCGCCGGGCCCGTTTCGTTGTGCAGCCGCCGCATGAGGCGGAACCGGATTCTTTTGCCCGCGGATCCGAGTCAAGCGACAAGTTTCGTTGCCGCTCTGCAAGCGCAGTTGCTAACGTCCGGTCTGCGAGTCATCGCCTTGGGGGGACAGGCGTCACACCGCACACGTGGATCGTTTCCACCTGTGTGGCCGAGCGATCCGTAGAGCCAGGATCGCCGTGACCGTGGGGCATCGGGGACGCCTCACGCGCCAGTCCGACACAAGATGAACGGCGCAATCGGCGCCCACTCCGCGGTCGTGCGTTTCGGCCCGCGAGGGGGAGCGTTCCAGTTGCGCCTGAATGCCCGGCATCGCCGGGCTGGTGGGTTGGCCGGGCGGAGTCCGGTCGCGGGGTCGTCGGGTTTCGGGGTTCGAGTTGAACCGTCTGCGCGGTTTGGAGGTCCGGAATGAAGTCGCTGCGGGAAGAGAGAAAAATGACGCGGGATCAATGGGGACAGCTACAGGCAACACTCGAGAGGACGGTAGGCAGGAACAACTACCACAACTGGATCAAGCCGCTCGAGTTCGCCGGCGTCTCTGACGGGGTCGCGACCTTCAAGGTGCCGACGAATTTCCTTGGCAACTACGTGTCGCAGAATTTCGGCGACGTGCTGCTTCACCAGATCGCGACCGCCGGCGCCGATGTCAGGCGCGTGCATTTCACCGTGGCGCCCTCTCCAGAGCGGTCGGCCGCGCCCTCGAACGGCCCCCGCGACGCGGCGGCCGCGGCGGCCGCGCCCGAAACCTCCGGCCGCAGCGACACGCTTCCCGGCGCGCCGCTCGACGAGCGGTTCCGTTTCGAGACCTTCGTCGTCGGCAAACCCAACGAGCTCGCCCATGCCGCCGCGCGCCGCGTCGCCGAGGGCGGCCCCGTCACCTTCAACCCGCTGTTCCTTTACGGCGGCGTCGGGCTCGGCAAGACGCATCTGATGCACGCGATCGCCTGGGAGTTGCAGGAGCGCCAATCGCATCTCAACGTGCTCTACCTGTCGGCCGAACAGTTCATGTATCGCTTCATCCAGGCGTTGCGCGATCGCAAGATGATGGACTTCAAGTCCATTTTCCGCTCGGTCGACGTGCTGATGGTGGACGACGTGCAGTTCATCGCCGGCAAGGACAGCACGCAGGAGGAATTCTTCCACACGTTCAACGCCCTCGTCGATCAGAACAAGCAGATCATCATCTCGGCCGACCGTGCGCCGGGCGAGATCAAGGATCTCGAGGAGCGCATCAAGAGCCGCCTGCAATGCGGCCTCGTGGTGGACCTGCACCCGACGGATTACGAACTGCGCCTCGGCATCCTGCAGTCCAAGGTGGAACGGCAGCGCAGCCAGTATCCCGGCCTTCAGATCGAGCCCGGCGTGCTGGAGTTCCTGGCGCTGCGGATCTCGACCAATGTCCGCGTTCTCGAGGGGGCGCTGACCCGCCTCTTCGCGGTGGCCTCGCTCGTCGGGCGGCCGATCGACATGGAACTCACCCAGGACAGCCTCGCGGACGTGCTGCGGGTCTCCGAGCGGAAGATCACCATCGAGGAGATCCAGCGCAAGGTGTCGGAACATTACCACATCCGCCTGAGCGACCTGCTCGGGCCCAAGCGTGTGCGCAATTACGCGCGGCCGCGCCAGGTGGCGATGTATCTGTCCAAGCAGCTCACCAGCCGGTCGCTGCCGGACATCGGACGCCGCTTCGGCGGGCGCGACCACACGACGGTGATGCACGGCGTGCGCCGCATCGAGGAACTCAAGTCCTCCGACCCGCAGATCTCGGAGGATCTCGAGATCCTGCGCCGGTCGCTCGAGGCATGAGACCGGTCCTTGGTTTTTCCGGCACGGCCCGCGCGCAATCGCGGGCCGCGACCTTGACGGGTCGTTCGATCCGGCGGAGAACCCCACAAAGCACTTGAGCCGGAACGGGAAATGGCTAGCGTTTCCTTCCCGGTCGAGCGGAGGGATGGGGCATGAAGATCAGCATCGAGCGCGGCACGCTTCTCAAGGCCGTCTCCCAGGCGCAGTCCGTGGTGGAGCGGCGCAACACCATTCCCATTCTCGGCAACGTGCTGATCGAGGCCGAGGGCGACGAGGCGAAATTCCGCGCCACCGACCTCGACATAGAGGTCGTGGACCGTGCCGCGGCGCAGGTGCAGCGGCCCGGCGCGACGACCGTGAGCGCCGTCACCCTGCATGAAATCGTCCGCAAGCTGCCCGACGGCGCGCTTGTCACGCTGAGCGACGACGGCGCGTCCGGCCGGCTGGAGGTGGAAGCGGGGCGGTCGCGCTTCTCGCTCGCCACCCTGCCGAAAGAGGATTTCCCGGTGATGGCCTCGTCGGAATACACGGCGAATTTCGCCGCGCCCGCTCCGGTGCTCCGCCGCCTCTTCGACAAGTCCAAGTTCGCGATCTCCACCGAAGAGACGCGCTATTACCTGAACGGCGTCTACATGCATGTGGCCGAGGGCGAGGACGGCCCGGTGCTGCGCTGCGTAGCGACCGACGGTCACCGGCTGGCCCGGATCGACGCGCCCCTGCCCGACGGCGCCGAGGAGACGCCCGGCGTGATCGTGCCGCGCAAGACGGGGGGCGAGCTGCGCAAGCTGCTGGACGACGACGCCGAGATCGCGGTCTCGGTCTCCGAGACGCAGGTCCGTTTCGCGACGCCCGACATCACGCTGACCTCGAAGGTGATCGACGGAACCTTCCCGGACTATGCCCGCGTCATTCCCCAGGGAAACACCCGGCGGCTGGAGGTCGACGCCGCGGAGTTCGCGCAGGCCGTGGACCGGGTGGCCACGGTCAGCTCGGAGCGCTCGCGCGCGGTCAAGCTGCAGCTCGACGAGGACCGGCTGGTGCTGTCCGTGAATGCCCCCGACAGCGGTGCGGCGGAAGAGGAACTGTCGGTCGCCTACGGCGACGAACGCCTGGAGATCGGGTTCAACGCCAAGTATCTGCTCGAGATCGCGAGCCAGGTGGACCGCGAGAACGCGGTGTTCATGTTCAACTCTTCCGGCGACCCGACGCTGATGCGCGAGGGCGACGACAGTTCCGCGATCTACGTCGTGATGCCGATGCGGGTCTGACCCGCGCCGGGGTCAGGAATAGGCCCAGGCCAGAAGCCCGATACCGAGCGCCACGCGGTAGATCACGTAGGGCGTGAAGCTCACGGACCGCAGCAGCCGCATCATCAGCGCCAGCGCCGCCAGCGCCGAGACGAAGGCGAAGCCCGCTGCGATCGCACCGTTCCGGGCGGCCTCGGTGTCGGCCGTGGCGACGACCTCGGCGGCCAGCAGCGCACCCGAGGCGGCGATGGTGGGAATCGACATGAGCATGGCGATCTTGGCCGCGCCGTGGCGCGAATAGCCGAGGAAGCGGGCCCCGGTGATACAGATGCCCGAGCGCGAGGTGCCGGGGATGAGCGCCACCGCCTGCCAGAGCCCGAGGATCCAGGCATGACGCATGGACCAGTCCGCGGCCTCCAGCCGGGCGGGCCCGAAGCGGTCCGCCACCCAGAGGACCACGCCAAACCCGAGCATCGTCCAGCCGATGACGGCGACCGAGCGCATGGCGTCGTCGAGCCCGGTGAGCTTGAGGGCGAGGCCCGCCACCACGACCGGGATCGTCGCCGCCAGCAGCAGGAGCGCGAGCCGCGCGCCGGGCGTGTCGGCGCGACCCCGAACGAGCCGGCCGATTCCGGCCAGCGCCTCGCGGACATCGGCCCAGAAATAGACGATCACCGCGCCCAGCGTGCCGACATGCACGGCGACGTCCACGACCTGGCCCTGGTCTTCGATGCCCGCCAGCGCGGGCAGGAGAATCAGGTGACCCGAAGAGGAAATCGGCAGGAATTCCGTGACGCCTTGCGTGACCGCCAGGATGAAGAGGTGGAACAGGGTCATGGGCATGTCCGGCTTGGCGATGCTGCGGCCGGTATAAGTGATGCTGCCGCAAAGGAAAGAGTCCATTTGGGTCCGGTTCGATACATAAATTTTCCGCAATGCAGCGCTCAGGACCGTTTTGCGGGTCATGTCGCCTGAATAAGCGTCAAGAGTTGTGACTTTTCTTTCGCCGGAACCTGATATATGCACACGCGGCAGCGTCAGTCTTGGAGGAGCGCGCGATGTCGAAGCAGCACCTGCTCAAATTCGTGAGCGTCGAACGGGACATGCCCGAAAAGCGGGACGCGAATGTCCGCGCCCACGACTTTCACGAGATCTACGCGGAATACGCGGCCGAGAAGGCGCGCGAGCAGGCCGGGCGCTGCAGCCAGTGCGGCGTGCCCTATTGCCAGTCGCACTGCCCGCTGCACAACAACATCCCCGACTGGCTGATGCTGACCGCCGAGGGCCGCCTGCGCGAGGCCTATGATCTCAGCCAGGCCACGAACACCTTTCCCGAGATCTGCGGCCGGATCTGCCCGCAGGATCGGCTGTGCGAAGGCAACTGCGTGATCGAGCAGTCGGGACACGGCACGGTCACCATCGGCGCGGTCGAGAAATACATCACCGACACCGCGTGGGAGGAAGGCTGGGTCCAGCCGCTGCGCCCCGCGCGCGAGCGTCCCGAAAGCGTGGGCATCATCGGCGCCGGTCCCGGCGGGCTCGCCGCCGCGGACGTGCTGCGCCGCGCGGGCGTGCAGGTGACGATCTACGATCGCTATGACCGCGCGGGCGGGCTGATGACCTACGGCATCCCCGGCTTCAAGCTCGAGAAGGACGTGGTCATGCGCCGCAACGCGCAGCTCGAGGAGGGCGGCATCCGCTTCGTCCTGAACTGCAATGTCGGCGAGGACGTCTCCTTCGAGGAGATCCGCGACCAGCACGACGCCGTCCTTGTCGCGACCGGCGTCTACAAGTCGCGCGAACTTACCGGGCCGGGGTCTGGCGCGGACGGCATCGTCCGGGCCATCGACTTTCTCACCGCGTCCAACCGCAAGAGCTTCGGCGACGCGGTGCCGGAGGTCGAATCGGGCGAGCTCGACGCGAAGGACAAGCGCGTGGTCGTCATCGGCGGCGGCGACACCGCGATGGATTGCGTGCGCACCGCCGTGCGTCAGGGCGCGACCAGCGTGAAGTGCCTCTACCGCCGGGATCGGCAGAACATGCCGGGCTCCCAGCGCGAGGTGGCCAACGCCGAGGAGGAGGGCGTGGAATTCGTCTGGCTTTCGGCGCCGAAGGGCTTCGTCGGCGACCCGGTGACAGGCGTCGTGGTGCAGCGCATGCGCCTCGGCCCGCCCGACGCCACGGGCCGCCAGTCGCCCGAGGTCATCGAGGGGTCGGATTACACCGAAGAGGCGGACATGGTGATCAAGGCGCTCGGCTTCGAGCCGGAAGAGCTGCCGCGCCTCTGGGGCGTCGAGGGCCTGGAGGTCACGCGCTGGGGCACGGTAAAGGCCGAATTCACGACCGGCCGCACCTCGCTGCCCGGCGTCTACGCCGTGGGCGACATCGTGCGCGGCGCCTCGCTCGTGGTCTGGGCCATCCGCGACGGCCGCGACGCCGCCCAGGCGATCCTCGAGGATCTCGCCGCGCAGCCCGCGGTGGCGGCAGAGGAGCGCGCCCCCGGCACCACCTGACGCGCCGGCCCCGGACGGGCCGGTCCCTGACCATCGCAGCGGGCACGGGCCCGCCCTCTTGGAAGAGGACTGACGCCATGACCATCTTCGATGCCAACTGGGCCGCCGAGCAGGAAGACAAGCGCCGCTGGCTGGCCGACCACGGCCTTTACGACCCGCAGGAGGAGCGGTCCTCCTGCGGTGTGGGCCTTGTCGTCTCGATCGACGGGACGCCCTCGCGCAAGGTCGTGGACGCGGGTATCGACGCCCTCAAGGCGATCTGGCACCGCGGCGCGGTGGACGCCGACGGCAAGACGGGCGACGGGGCCGGCATCCACCTGCAGATCCCGGTGCCGTTCTTCTACGACCAGATCCGCCGCACCGGCCACGAGCCGCGCGAGGACCAGCTCATCGCGGTGGGCCAGGTGTTCCTGCCGCGCACCGACTTCGGCGCGCAGGAAACCTGCCGGACCATCGTCGAGACGGAAGTCCTGCGCATGGGCCACTACATCTACGGCTGGCGCCACGTTCCGGTCGCGATCGACTGCCTTGGCGAGAAGGCGAACGCGACGCGGCCCGCGATCGAGCAGATCATCACCTCCAACGCGAAAGGCAGCGACGAGGAGACCTTCGAGCGCGAACTCTACGTCATCCGCCGCCGGATCGAGAAGGCCGCCGCCGCCGCGCAGGTGCCGGGCCTCTACATCGCGTCGCTCTCCTGCCGGTCGATCATCTACAAGGGCATGACGCTCGCCGAACAGGTGAGCGAGTTCTACCCCGACGTCCAGGACGAGCGTTTCAAGTCGGCCTTCGCCATCTATCACCAGCGCTATTCCACCAACACCTTCCCGCAATGGTGGCTGGCGCAGCCCTTCCGGATGCTCGCCCACAACGGCGAGATCAACACGCTCAAGGGCAACATCAACTGGATGAAGAGCCACGAGATCCGCATGGCCTCGAACACGTTCGGGGACATGGCCGAGGACATCAAGCCCATCGTGGCGCAGGGCTCGTCGGATTCGGCGGCGCTCGACGCCGTGTTCGAGGTGCTGGTGCGCGCGGGCCGCGACGCGCCCATGGCCAAGACGATGCTCATTCCCGAAAGCTGGTCGCAGGCGCGGGTGGAACTGCCGCAGGCCTGGCGCGACATGTACGCCTATTGCAACGCGGTGATGGAGCCGTGGGACGGTCCGGCGGCGCTCGCCATGACCGACGGGCGCTGGGTCTGCGCGGGGATGGACCGCAACGGGTTGCGCCCGATGCGCTACGTCGTCACCGGCGACGGAATGGTGATCGCCGGGTCCGAGGCGGGGATGGTGCACGTGGACGAGGGCACCATCCGCGAGAAGGGGGCCCTCGGCCCGGGCCAGATGCTTGCCGTCGACATGGCGGAGGGCAAGCTCTACCACGACACCGAGATCAAGGACCGCCTGAGCGAGGCCCAGCCCTTCGGCGAATGGGTCGGCAAGATCAACGAACTCGACGAGGTGCTGTCGAAGGTCAGCGAGGCGCCGCTCTTCACCGGCTCCGATCTCAAGCGCCGGCAGATCGCGGCGGGCTACACCATCGAGGAACTCGAACAGATCCTCGCTCCCATGGCCGTGGACGGCAAGGAGGCCGTGGCCTCGATGGGTGACGATACGCCCTCCGCCGTGCTGTCCAAGAAGTACCGGCCGCTCAGCCATTACTTCCGGCAGAACTTCAGCCAGGTGACGAACCCGCCCATCGACAGCTTGCGCGAATACCGGGTGATGAGCCTCAAGACGCGCTTCGGAAACCTCAAGAACGTGCTCGACGAGTCCTCGGCGCAGACCGAGATCTTCGTGCTCGACAGCCCCTTCGTGGCCAACGCGCAGTTCGACGAGATGGTGCGCCAGTTCAACGCCGACATGGTGGAGATCGACTGCACCTTCCCGGCCGCCAGCCGCGAGGGCGCGCTGCGCGACGGTCTTGCCCGTATCCGGTCCGAGGCCGAGGACGCGGTGCGCTCGGGCGCGGGCCACATCGTTCTCACCGATCACCGGTCGGACGGGGACAAGGTGCCGATGCCGATGATCCTGGCCACCTCGGCGGTGCATTCGCACCTGACACGGCAGGGCCTGCGCACCTTCTGCTCGCTCAACGTCCGCTCGGCCGAGTGCATCGACCCGCACTACTTCGCCGTGCTGATCGGGGCGGGCGCCACCACGGTGAACGCCTATCTGGCCGAGGACAGCCTGGCCGAGCGGATCGAGCGCGGGCTGCTCGACGGGCCGCTCACTGAGGCCGTGGCGCGCTACCGCAAGGCCATCGACCAGGGCCTGCTCAAGATCATGTCGAAGATGGGCATCAGCGTGATCTCGTCCTACCGCGGCGGGCTCAACTTCGAGGCGGTGGGCCTCGGTCGCGCGATGTGCGCGGAGTATTTCCCCGGCCTCGTCAGCCGCATTTCGGGCATCGGCGTGTCGGGCATCCAGAAGAAGGTCGAGGAGGTGCATGCCCGCGCCTGGCAGGGGTCGGCCGACGTGCTGCCCATCGGCGGCTTCTACAAGATGCGCAAGTCGGGCGAGACCCATGCCTGGGGGGCGCAGTCGATGCACCTGATGCAGATGGCCTGCAACCAGGGCTCTTACGAGATGTGGAAGCGCTACTCAGCGGCGATGCAGGCCAACCCGCCGATCCATCTGCGCGATCTTCTCGACATGAAGCCGAAGGGCAACCCCGTGCCGCTCGAGGAGGTGGAGAGCATCACCTCGATCCGCAAGCGGTTCGTCACACCGGGCATGAGCCTCGGCGCGCTCAGCCCCGAGGCGCACAAGACCCTGAACGTCGCCATGAACCGCATCGGCGCGAAGTCCGACTCGGGCGAGGGCGGCGAGGATCCGGCGCATTTCGTGCCCGAGCCCAATGGCGACAACCCGTCGGCCAAGATCAAGCAGGTGGCCTCGGGCCGCTTCGGCGTGACGGCCGAATACCTCAACCACTGCGAGGAGCTGGAGATCAAGATCGCCCAGGGTGCCAAGCCCGGCGAGGGCGGCCAGCTTCCCGGCATGAAGGTGACGGAGCTCATCGCGCGGCTTCGCCATTCCACGCCGGGCGTGACCCTGATCTCGCCCCCGCCGCATCACGACATCTACTCGATCGAGGATCTCGCCCAGCTCATCTACGACCTGAAGCAGATCAACCCGCGCGCCAAGGTCACGGTGAAGCTGGTGGCCTCCTCCGGCGTGGGCACGATCGCGGCGGGCGTGGCGAAGGCCAAGGCCGATGTGATCCTCATCTCGGGCCACAATGGCGGCACCGGCGCATCGCCGGCCACGTCGATCAAGTACGCCGGCCTGCCCTGGGAGATGGGGCTGACCGAGGCGCACCAGGTGCTCTCGATGAACAACCTGCGCGAGCGGGTCACGCTGCGCACCGATGGCGGCCTGCGGACGGGCCGCGACATCGTCATGGCCGCGATGATGGGGGCCGAGGAATACGGCATCGGCACCGCCGCGCTGATCGCGATGGGCTGCATCATGGTGCGGCAGTGCCAGTCGAACACCTGTCCCGTGGGCGTGTGCACGCAGGATCCCAAGCTGCGCGAGAAGTTCACCGGCAACGCGGACAAGGTGGTGAACCTCATCACCTTCTACGCGCAGGAGGTGCGCGAGGTGCTGGCCTCCATCGGCGCGCGGTCGCTCGACGAGGTGATCGGCCGCGCGGACCTGCTGACCCAGGTCAGCCGGGGCGCCGCGCATCTCGACGATCTCGACCTCAACCCGCTTCTCATCACCGTCGACGGGGCCGAGCGCATCACCTACGACCGCGACAAGCCCCGCCAGACGGTCCCGGACACGCTCGACGCCGAGATCGTCCGCGACGCCGCGCGCTTCCTCGAGGACGGCGAGAAGATGCAGCTCTCTTACGCGGTGCAGAACACGCACCGCACGGTGGGCACCCGCACCTCCAGCCACATCGTGCGCCGGTTCGGGATGCGCAACGCGCTCCAGCCCGACCACCTGACGGTGAAACTCAAGGGCAGTGCGGGGCAGTCGCTGGGCGCCTTCGCGGCGCCGGGCCTCAAGATCGAGGTGGCGGGCGACGCGAACGACTATGTCGGCAAGGGCCTTTCGGGCGGCCTGATCTCCGTGCGCCCGCCGATGGCCTCGCCCCTCGAGGCGGGGGAGAACACCATCATCGGGAACACGGTGCTTTACGGTGCGACCGCGGGCTACCTCTTCGCCGCCGGCCGGGCGGGCGAGCGTTTCGCCGTCCGCAACTCGGGCGCCCATGTCGTGGTGGAGGGCTGTGGCTCCAACGGGTGCGAGGACATGACCGGCGGGGTCGCGGTGATCCTCGGGCGCATCGGGGCCAATTTCGGCGCCGGAATGACCGGGGGCATGGCCTACATCCACGACCCCGAAGGACTGGCGCAACAGCTCATCAACATGGAAACGCTCGTGGTCTGCCCGGTCTCGGTCTCGCACTGGGAGGCGGAGCTGAAGGACCTCGTGGAGCGCCACGTCGCCGAGACCCGCTCGCGCCGCGGCGCCGACATCCTCCAGAACTGGGAGATCGAGCTCGGGAACTTCCTGCAGGTCTGTCCGAAGGAGATGCTCGGCAAGCTGTCGCACCCGATCGGTATCGAGAGCGAGGCGGTGCCCGCCGAATAGACCCGCCCGCGGGCCCCCGGCGGCGGCGAAGCCGCTGCGGGGGGCGGGCAGGCGGCCGTCGGTTCGGCGCGAGCTTCGCGGACGCGGGCCCCCGCCATGGGGCGGGTCTGCGCCCGGCATCGCAGCAGATCCCGTGGTCGCGCCGATCCCGGCAGGACTCTGTAAGGATTGCCTGTTATCCAGAAAATCCGCCGTTTCGAAGCGGCGAACCACTCCGGTCAGCCATGCCCACGACCTGCGACCACCCGGTCTTCACCTTCGGTCCCGCGAGCCCGCCGCCTGCCGGTGCGCCGGTGAAACCTGCTCGCCGGGCGCCGGTGAACCGGCACGGGGGCGGCGGGACCGACCGCCTCGGCATTCCGTCTGGGTGCCGCTTCCACGGAATTTCCCGCGCGGGCTGGCGCGGCACAGCCGTGGCCGCGCGGCCGGTGCCTCGCCAGCCCGCGGCGACGCGCGTCCGCGCCTGAGCGCTGGCAGCGCATGGTGCCTTTGTGATGTAAGGCTGCGACATGCCCCAAAAGCGCCGTTCATCCCAGAGCCCCCGCAAGAAAACCGCCGGAACGCCCCCGCGCCGATCCGTCGCGACGCGCGTCGTGCGCCTTTTGCGGCGCGCGGTGCTGTGGGGGCTCGCCCTCGTTCTGCTGGCGGTGCTGGCCGGGCGCATCGTGAATCCCCCGGTGACGCCCTACATGGCCGCCGAGGCGTATCGCCTTGGCGGCGTGGCGCGGGACTGGGTGCCCATGGACCGGATCGCGCCCGCGATGGCGCGCGCGGCGGTGGCGGCGGAGGACGCGAATTTCTGCCTTCACTGGGGGTTCGACCTCGACGCGATCCGTGTCGCGATCGCCGACGGCTCGCGCCGCGGCGCATCGACGATCTCGCAGCAGACGGTCAAGAATGTCTACCTGTGGCATGGGCGAAACTGGCTGAGAAAGGCGCTGGAAACAGCGCTCACGCCCCTCGTGGAGGCGGCCTGGCCCAAGCGGCGCATCCTTGAGGTCTACCTCAACGTGGCCGAGTTCGCCGAGGGCGTCTTCGGCGTGGAGGCGGCCGCGCGCCACCATTTCGGGATCTCCGCCGCCGACCTCGATCCCCGTCAGGCCGCGCTTCTGGCCGCCGTGCTGCCGTCGCCCAAGACGCGCTCGGCGGCGCAGCCCTCCGACTTCGTGCAGCGACGCGCGCGCGCGATCCGCGACGGGGCCGAAACCAACCGCGCCGACGGGCGCGCCGCCTGCTTCGAGAGTTGAAAAGCGCCGTCCGACCGGGCATGCAGGGGCAACGCCCGCAACCAGCGCCCGGAGCCCGGCCGATGGCCCGCCTCTACCACGTGCCACTCTCGCCTTTCTGCCGCAAGGTGCGCCTGTGCCTCGCGGAGAAGCGGATCGAGTGCGAACTCGTGGAGGAACGCTACTGGGAGCAGTCGCCCGACTTCCTGCGGCGGAACCCGGCGGGCAAGGTCCCGGTGCTGAAGATCGACGGCAGGACGCTTTCGGAAAGCATGGCGATCTGCGAGTATCTGGATGAAACGCGCCCCGAGCCGCCGCTCATGCCCCGCACGCCCGAGGCCCGCTACGAGGTGCGCCGCCTCGTGGGCTGGTTCGACGACAAGTTCCACGCCGAGGTGACCTCCAAGCTGCTTTACGAGCGGGTCAACAAGAAGGTGATGGGGCAGGGCTACCCCGACAGCCGAAACGTCAAGAGCGGAGCGCAGAGGATCAAGTACCACCTCGACTACATGGCGTGGCTTCTCGATCACCGCCGCTGGCTTGCCGGTGACGTGATGACGCTGGCGGATTTCGCGGCGGCGTCGCATCTCTCCGCGCTGGACTACATTTCGGACGTGGACTGGAACCGATCCGAGACGGTCAAGGACTGGTATGCCAAGATCAAGTCGCGCCCGGCCTTTCGCGGCATCCTCGCCGACCAGGTGCCCGGGTTCCCCCAGCCGGCGCATTACGCCGACCTGGATTTCTGATCTCGCGCGCCGCCGGGGGGCGGCCCGCCCCCCGTCCCTGCGGGACTCCCCCCGGGAGGATTTTTCCCAAGAAGAAACGACATGGACGCGCTGAAGGAGAGGCTGAGGATGCAGGCGCGCGCCGAGGGCTTCGACGCCTGCGGCGTCTGCCGACCCGACGCGATACCGCAGGTGCCCGCGCGGCTGGCGGCGTTCCTCGATGCGGGCTGGCACGGCCAGATGCGCTGGCTGGAAGAGCGGGCGGCCTGGCGCGGTAACCCGGCGGCGCTCTGGCCCGCGGCGCGCTCCATCATCATGCTGGCCGAAAGCTACACGCCTGACGAGGACCCTTTGGCGCTGCTCGACCATCCCGATCGCGGGATCGTTTCCGTGTACGCGCGGGGCCGGGACTATCACGACGTGGTCAAGAAACGCCTCAAGCGGCTGGCGCGCTGGCTGATCGCCGAGGCGGGCGAGGGCACGGAGGTGAAGGTCTTCGTGGACACCGCGCCGGTGGCCGAGAAGCCGCTGGCCGAGGCGGCGGGGATCGGCTGGCAGGACAAGCACACCAACCTGCTGTCCCGCGATCTCGGGAACTGGGTCTTCCTCGGCGCGATCTTCACTACCGCCGAGATCCCGCCCGACGCCCCGGCGAGCGAGCATTGCGGATCGTGCCGCGCCTGCCTCGATGTCTGCCCGACGGACGCCTTCCCGGCGCCGTTCCAGCTCGACGCGCGGCGTTGCATCTCCTACCTCACGATCGAGCACGCCGGTCCGGTGGACGAGGAATTGCGTCCGCTGCTCGGAAACCGAATCTACGGTTGCGACGACTGCCTTGCCGTCTGCCCCTGGAACAAGTTCGCCCGGACCGCGCGGGAGGCGCGATATCACGCGCGGGCGGAACTGCGGGCCCCGCGCCTGGCCGATCTGGCGCAGCTCGACGACGCGGCGTTCCGCGCGCTGTTCTCCGGCAGCCCGATCAAGCGGATCGGCAGGAACCGGTTCGTGCGCAACGTTCTTTATGCCATCGGGAATTCGGGCGACGCCGCGCTGCGGCCGGTGGCGCAGGGCCTCGCGGAGGATCCCGACCCGGCGGTGGCGGATGCGGCGCGCTGGGCCGCGGCGCGGCTCGCGGCCGCGTGAGGCGCGAGGGGGTTTGATTTTGCCGCCGGCGTGCCATCTTTAGGCTCAGTGGTCAGGAAGGAGAGACGCGGATGCCCAGATACGAGCGCCGCCCGGAAGCGGTGGAGGCGCTGGACCCGGTCCAGTACCATGTGACCCAGGAGAACGGTACCGAGCGCCCCGGCACCGGGCACTACCTTTCCAACAAGGAGCCGGGCATCTACGTGGACATCGTCTCCGGCGAGCCGCTCTTCGCCTCGTCCGACAAGTACGAGTCGGGCTGCGGGTGGCCGAGCTTCGTGAAGCCGATCGAGCCCGCGCATGTCCGCGAGCTTCAGGACCGCAGCCTCGGCATGGTCCGGACCGAGGTGCGCTCGGCCCATGGCGACAGCCATCTGGGGCATGTCTTCCCGGACGGGCCGCGCGAGCGCGGCGGGCTGCGCTACTGCATCAATTCCGCCGCGCTCCGGTTCATCCATCGCGATGACATGGAGGCCGAGGGCTATGGCGATTACCTGGATCAACTGGAGGATGTCTGATGGCTGAAGAGCGCGCGATTCTGGCGGGTGGCTGCTTCTGGGGCATGCAGGATCTGATCCGCAAGCTTCCCGGCGTGCTGCGCACCCGCGTGGGCTATACCGGGGGCGACGTGCCGAACGCGACCTATCGCAACCACGGCACCCATGCGGAGGGGATCGAGATCATCTTCGACCCCGAGACGATCAGCTACCGGCGGATCCTGGAATACTTCTTCCAGATCCACGATCCCACGACGCTGAACCGGCAGGGCAACGATGTCGGCATGAGCTACCGGTCGGCGATCTATTATCTCGACGAGGCCCAGCGCGCCGAGGCGCTCGCCACCATCGCGGATGTCGAGGCGTCGGGCCTCTGGCCGGGAAAGGTCGTGACCGAGGTGGCGCCCGCAGGCGATTTCTGGGAAGCCGAACCGGAGCATCAGGATTACCTGCAACGCATCCCGCACGGCTACACCTGCCATTTTCCGCGTCCCGACTGGGTGCTGCCGCGCCGCGACGCCGCGGAGTGAGTCAAAGGAACGGGGTGCGACCGGCAAGGCGCGTCTGGTCCGCCGATGCCCGAAGGGCGCCGGCCAAGTGTCGGAACGCGCCGCACGGCCGGTTGGATTGTCGTCTTGCCGATATCCCCAGCGGTATCGTCCTGAGGGGCGGCCCTGTGCCCTAGGGGTGTGGTAGGCCGGTCGCAGCCGCGACCGGAGACGTCGCCAACCCTTCCCGATGCCCGAAGGACGAGCGCTTGGGGCTCGCGCCCCGTCGCTTGCACTTCCGCGTGTTGCGGGGCATGGCTTTGCGGCGAAAGGACAGTCCCATGCATCCCGCGCGCGGTATTGCGCTCAAGCTCGCCTCGGTGGTTCTCTTCATCTGCATGGCATCGCTCATCAAGGCGGTGTCGGAGCATGTGCCGGCGGGGCAGTCCGTCTTCTTCCGCTCCTTCTTCGCGATGCCGGTGATCGTCGCCTGGCTCGCATGGCGCGGCGATCTTTCCACCGGCTTTCGGGTGCGCAACCGGCTTGCCCATGTCTGGCGCGGCCTCATCGGTACCGCGGCGATGGCCTGCGGCTTCGCCGCCCTGGGCCTGCTTCCTCTGCCCGAGGTGACGGCGATCGGCTACGCCGCGCCGCTTCTGACAGTGCTCTTCGCGGCGTTCCTGCTTGGCGAGCGGCTTCGCGCCTTCCGGCTGAGCGCGGTGGGGCTGGGCCTCATCGGCGTGCTGATCGTGCTCTGGCCGCGGATTTCGGTTGATACGCTCGGGGACGTGGCGCTTGCCGGGGCGATCTTCGCGTTGCTCTCGGCGGCGCTCCGGGCGCTGGCCCATGTCCAGATCCGCCGGATGGCGGTGGTCGAGGAGACATCGGCCATCGTCTTCTACTTCTCGCTCACGGCGACGGCCTTCTCGCTTCTGACGCTGCCCCTCGGCCTTGTCTGGCCGGCAACGCTGGGCTGGGTATGGCCCACGCCGCTGGAAGCGGGGCTTCTGGTCGGCGCGGGGCTGATCGGCGGGGTGGCGCAGATCGTTCTCACCAGCGCCTACCGGTTCGCCGACGCCTCGCTGCTCGCGCCGTTCGACTACGCCTCGATGCTTTTCGCGATCGCCATCGGCTACACGGTGTTCGCCGAGGTTCCGACCGCGCCGATGCTGGCGGGCGCGGGGCTCGTGATCGCGGCGGGCGTGCTGATCGTGTGGCGCGAGCGGCAGATCGGGCTTGCGCGGGATCGCGCGCGGGCCGGGTTGACGCCGCAGGGCTGAGCGCCCGTCTCAGCGGTCGCGCCAGCGGAAGCTCGCATAGGCCGGCACCAGCGCGGCGCGGCGGAACCGGCCGAGCGGGAAGCGCCCGGGCACGCGGCGCATGGCCTCGGGGTAAGGCGCGCCCGGCAGCCGATCCTGCACGAGGTCCGCGAGAATCCGCCCGGCATAGCCGCCCATCGCGACGCCGTTTCCGTGATAGCCGAACCCCGCGAAGACGCCCGGCATGTCCGGCACCGGCCCGACATATGGCAGCAGCGTCGGCGTCAGGCAGACGAGCCCCGACCACAGATGCGGTGTCTCGACATGCCGCCAGGCCGGGAACATCGCCTCGAAGTCCGCGCGAATGGCGCGGGCCAGCCGCGCCGTCTCGCGCGGGGTGGCGTAGATGCCGCCCCGCATCCCGAAGAGGAACCGGTTGTCGGGCATGAGGCGGAAGTAATGGAGCAGCCGCCGCGTGTCGTAGGCCATCTGCGCCGTGGTCCAGCCCGCCGCCTGAAGCTCGTCGCCCTCAAGCGGGCGGGTCACGATCACGTTGGAGGCCACGGGCATGTAACGCGCGCGCATCCAGGCGGGCACGTCCTCGGAGGAGTAGCCGTTGGTGGCGAGGATCACGCGTCGCGCCCTGAGCCGTGCGCCGGGCAGGCCGAGCACGTAGCCTGACCCGTCCGCGCGCAGGGACGTCACCGGCGCGGGCGCGAAAAGCCGCGCGCCCGCCGCCTGAGCGGCCCGCGCGAGGCCCGCGGCGTATTTCCGGGGATTGAGCGCGAAGCCCAGGGGAACCGTAAGCGCGCCGTGGAAAGGCCCCGCCATCCCCGCGTCCGCGAGATCGGCGGCGGGCACGAGGCGCGGCGTCACGCCGTAGCCGGCCTCGACCTCCTCGGCCTCGCGCTGCAGGCGCTCCCACTCCTGCCGGCGGTGGGCGAGCAGCGTTTCGCCCTCGGAGTGACGGTCCACGTCGAGCTCCAGCCGGTCGATCAGCCCGGAGGTGAAATCCACGGACGCGCGCTGCGCGTCGCGCCAGCCCTGCGCGCCCCGCGCGCCGAAGCGCCGGGTGAGCGCGGCGTCGGACAGTTTGGACCCGCCGAGGCAGCAGAACCCGCCATTGCGCCCCGAGGCGCCCCAGAACGGGGCCTCGGCCTCGCAAAGCGCCACATCGACCCCGGCTTCGGCCAGGTGAAGCGCGGCGGAAAGGCCGGTGAAGCCACCGCCGATCACCGCGACATCGGCGGCGATCTCTCCCTGTGGCGCGGGCCAGTGCGGCGTCTCGACCGTCGCGGCCCACCAGCACTCCGCCACCGGTGCCGCGCCATAGGCGGCGGGTTCGACGATACGCCTCATCCGGTCCGGCGCAGGGCGGCCTGTTCCTCGCGCTGCTGGCGGATCGCCGCGTTCTTCGAGGCGAGCGAAGCGGCCACGACACCCACCGTGACGATGCCGATCAGCAACGAGGAAAGCGCGTTGATCTCGGGGCTGACGCCCAGGCGGATCGACGAGAAGATCTTGATCGGCAGCGTCGTCGCCGAGGGTCCGGCGGTGAAGCTCGCGATCACCAGATCGTCGAGCGAGAGGGTGAAGGCCAGAAGCCAGCCCGAGATCACGGCGGGCAGGATGATCGGCAGCGTCACGAGCCGGAACGCCTCCGCCGGGGAGCAACCGAGATCGAGCGCCGCCTCCTCGAGCGAGCGGTCGAAGCTGACCAGCCGCGAGGAGACCACGACGGACACGAAGCACATCGAGAAGGTCGTATGCGCGAGGATGATCGTGAAGATCCCGCGATCGAGCCCGATCCCGATGAAGAGAAGCAGCAGGGAAAGCCCCGTGATCACCTCGGGCATCACCAGCGGGGCATAGATCATCCCCGAGAACAGCGTTCGCCCGAGAAAACGCCCGGCCCGGACGAGGACCAGCGCCGCCATCGTGCCGAGCACGGTCGCCACGGTCGAGGAGACGACCGCGACCTTCAGCGTGACCCAGGCCGCGTCGAGGAACGCCTGGTCGCGGAAGATCTCCGCGTACCAGCGCGTGGAGAAGCCCGCCCAGACCGTCACGAGTTTGGACGCGTTGAAGGAGTAGATGACCAGGATGATCATCGGCAGGTAGAGGAACGCGAAGCCCAGCGTGAGAGACGTCGCGTTGAACCAGGTGAAGCGTCTCATCGCGACGGCCCTCCGATCAGGGTCTGGCGCGGGGCGCCAGCGCCGCGAAAACGCGACGGGGAGAGGCGCTCCTTCATCCTTCGGCCTCCCGCTGCTTCTGCTCGTTGCGCTGGAACAGGACGATGGGCACGATCAGGATCAGCAACAGCACGATCGCCACGGCGCTCGCGACCGGCCAGTCGCGGTTGTTGAAGAACTCCTCCCACAGGATCTTGCCGATCATCAGCGTCTCGGATCCGCCCAGAAGCGAGGGGATCACGAACTCCCCGATGGCGGGGATGAAGACGAGGAAGCAGCCGGCGATGATGCCGGTTTTCGACAGCGGTACGGTCACGAGCCAGAAGGCGCTGATGCGCGAGCAGCCGAGATCCTCCGCCGCCTCCAGCAGCGAATCGTCCATCTTCTCGAGGTTGGAGTAGATGGGCAGGATCATGAAGGGCAGGTAGGTGTAGACGATGCCGACATAGACCGCCGCATTCGTGTTCAGGATGGTCAGCGGATCCGAGATGAGCCCTGTCCACATCAGGAACTGGTTGAGGAACCCCTCGTTCGAAAGGATGCCGATCCACGAGTAGACGCGGATCAGGAAGCTGGTCCAGAACGGCAGGATCACCAGCATGAGAAGCGTCGGCCGCCACTCCGGCGCCGCGCGTGCCATGCCGTAGGCGATGGGATAGCCCACCAGAAGGGTGATGACCGTCGAGATCAACGCGATCCGCAACGAGGAAAGATACGCCTTCCAGTAAAGGTCGTCCGTCGTCAGGAACCAGTAGTTCTCGAAGTCGAGCCCGCCGAAGAAGTCGCGAAGGCCGGCCCAGCCCTCCGACGGGTCGAGCGTCGGCGTGTAGGGCGGGATCGCGATCGCGATGTCCGAAAGCGAGATCTTCAGGACGATCACGAAAGGCACGAGAAAGAGCGCCAGCAGCCAGAGATAGGGCACGGCGATGAGGGCGAAGCGGCGCATGGCTCAGGACTCCAGCAGGATGCCGGCGGTGGCCGTCCAGCTCAGCCACACCTCGTCCTCCCAGGTGAAGGACCGCCGCGCGATGCGCCGCGTGTTGGCGGTCTGGGCCTTGATGACGTGCCCGGTGGGCAGCTTGACGTGATAGGTGGAGATGTTGCCGAGATAGGCGATGTCGAGCACCTCGCCCTTCACGGCGTTGGCGGCATCCTCGGGGCGCTCGGCGCTGATCGTGATCTTCTCCGGCCGGATCGCGAAGTGGACCTTCTGCCCCTTGTCGAAGGCCCGCGCCGTGGTGCCCTTCAGCCGCGGCTGCCCCTCGGCCCAGTCGATGTCCACGCGGCCCTCGCCGGCATCGGGCACGGGCGTGGCGCGGCCCTCGATGATGTTCACCTCGCCGATGAAGTCCGCGACGTAGACCGAGACCGGGGTCTCGTAGAGGACGTCCGGCGTGGAGACCTGGATGAGCCGGCCCTCGTCCATCACCGCCACGCGGGAGGCCACGGTCATCGCCTCCTCCTGGTCATGGGTGACGATCACGAAGGTGGTGCCGGTGTTTTCCTGGATGTCCATGAGTTCGAACTGCGTGTCCTGGCGCAGCTTCTTGTCGAGCGCGCCGAGCGGTTCGTCGAGCAGCAGCAGCTTCGGCGCCTTGGCGAGCGAGCGGGCGAGCGCCACGCGCTGGCGCTGGCCGCCGGAAATCTGGTGCGGCTTGCGGCGCGCGAACTTCTCCAGGCGGGTGAGGCGGAGCATCTCCTCCACCCGGGCGGCGATCTTGTCCTTGGGCTGGTTCTCGCGGCGCAGACCGAAGGCGATGTTGTCCCAGACGCTGAGATGCGGAAAGAGCGCGTAGGACTGGAACATCATGTTCACGGCCCGCTTGTTCGGCGGGATCGGGGCGATGTTCTGCCCGGCGAGCATGATCGAGCCTTCCGTCGGCGCCTCGAAGCCGGCGAGCATCCGCATCATCGTGGTCTTGCCGCAGCCCGAGGGCCCGAGCAGCGCGAAGAACTCGCGTTCGTAGATGTCGAGGCTGAGGTCGTCGATCGCAGTGAAGTCGCCGAAACGCTTGGTGACGTTCCTGAACCGGATGAGCGGCGTCTCGTCGGGATCTTCCCACGGGGCGTAGACGGTCTGGGCAGAGGGCTGCGCCATCGGCAGACTCCGGAATGCTGACAGGAAAAACGTCTCAAAGAGGCCCGCGCGGCGTTGCCGCGCGGGCCGGGTGCGCGCCGGGGCTCAGGTGCCCGACTTGATCTTTGTCCAGAGCCGCGTGACCGTCCGCTGCACGCGCGGCGGGTAGGGCGTAGTGGTGTAGAGGTTCTCCATCGTCTCCAGGTCGGGATAGATCGCGGTATCGCCGATCACGTCCTCGTTCAGAAACTCCTGCGAGGCCTCGTTGCCGTTGGCGTAGTAGACGTAGTTCGACGCCGCGGCCATGTTCTGCGGATCCATGATGAAGTTCAGGAACACGTGCGCGCCCTCGGGGTTCGGCGCGTCGACCGGGATCGCCATCTGGTCGAACCACATCTGACCGCCCTCCGCGGGGATGTTGTAGACGATCTCGACACCGTTGTCGGCCTCGGCCGCGCGGTCCCGCGCCTGGAGAATGTCGCCTGACCAGCCCACGGCCACGCAGATCTCGCCGTTGGCGAGCGCGTTGATGTATTCCGAGCTGTGGAATTTCTGGATGTGGGGCCGCACGGCCGCCAGGATCTCCTCGGTCTGGGCGATTACGTCGGGAGCGTGGCTGTCGGGATCCTCTCCGAGATAGGTCAGCGCCATCGGGATCATCTCGGTCGGCGCGTCGAGGAAATGCACACCGCAGGAGGCGAGCTTTTCCATGTTCTCGGGGTTGAGCACCAGTTCGAGCGAATTCAGCGGGGCGTCCTCGCCGAGCACCTCGCGCACCTTGTTCACGTTCGCCCCGATCCCGGTGGAGCCCCACATGTAGTTGATCGAGTACTCGTTGCCGGGGTCGTATTTCGCGGTACGCTCCTCGACCATATCCCACATGTTGTCGAGGTTGGGCAGCTTCGACTTGTCGAGCTTCTGGAATGCGCCCGCCGAGATCTGCCGCTGCAGGAAGGTTCCGGTGGGCACCACGACGTCATACCCCGATCCGCCGGCGAGCATCTTCGTCTCGAGCATCTCGTTCGAGTCGAACACGTCGTAGACGAGATCGAGGCCGGTTTCCTCCTCGAATTTCTCCAGAAGCGACTCGTCGATGTAGTCCGACCAGTTGTAGACGCGCACTTCCTCGGCGCCGGCCGCGCCCGCGGCAAGCGCCAGCGTCGCGGCCGTCGTCAGGATGGATCTCTTCATGTCAGTCTCCCGTTGGCTTGTCCGGAGGTCTTTTTCGCCCCGGTGCCCCACATTTGATCAAATGATGCCTTGCCTGGCAACCGCATGATGGTTTCATGCAGGGGAAGACTGCGCAAGCGGCCACGGGAGGGCGGCAGCATGGGCGAACGCGCATTGACCAACAAGGCGGCATCCGGGGGCCGCGTGCCGGCGCACCAGGTCGTCTATCGCGCCCTTCGCGACCGGATCCTGCACGGCGAGATGGCGCCCGGCCAGCCGGTGACGATCCAGGGCCTCGCCGACAGCACGGGGGCGGGCATGACCCCGGTGCGCGAGGCGATCCGGCGCCTGACATCCGAGGGCGCGCTGGTGTTCCAGGACAACCGGCGCGTCAGCGTGCCCGTTCTGGACGCCCGCGGCGCGGAGGAACTGATCTTCGCGCGACAGGCGCTCGAGCCGGAACTCGCGCGCCGCGCCGCCGCGACCGCCGGTCCCGACGCGCTTGCCCGCCTCGCCGCCGAGGATGCGGCGCTCGACCGGGCGATCGCGCGGGGCGACGTGGGCGGCTACCTGCGGCACAATCACGGCTTTCACGCCGTGCTTTACGTCGTCGCCCGGGCGCCGGTGCTCGCGGACCTCGTCGAGGGACTCTGGCTGCGCTTCGGCCCCTCGCTTCGGATCGTCTGCGGCCGGGTCGGCACGGGCAGCCTGCCCGACCGCCACAAGGAGATCATGGACGCGCTCGCCGCGGGCGACGGCGACGCGGCCGCCGCCGCCATGCGCGAGGATATCGAGCAGGGCATGGCCGCGCTCAGGGCCGGGATCGCGGCCGGGGAGGGCTGATTCGATTGACCTTCCCGAATTTGATCATATTCTTGCGGCCAACCCGGTCCGAAAGGCGAGAGCGATGAACAAGATCACCAACCACATGCCCACCGCCGAGCTGCAGCGCCTCGACGCGGCCCATCACATGCATCCCTTCACCGCGCAGGGCGCGCTTGGCGAGAAGGGCGCGCGCGTGATCACCGGCGCAAGCGGCGTCTGGCTCACCGACAGCGAGGGGCGGCGCATCCTCGACGGCATGGCCGGGCTGTGGTGCGTGAACCTGGGCTACGGCCGCGAGGAGCTTGCCGACGCGGCCTATCGGCAGATGAAGGAACTGCCCTACTACAACACCTTCTTCCAGACGACGCATGTTCCCGTCGTGGCGCTCGCGGCCCGCATCGCCGAGCTGGCGCCGGGCGATCTCAACCACGTCTTCTTCGCCTCCTCCGGGTCGGAGGCCAACGACACCAACATCCGCCTCGTGCGGCACTACTGGGCGATGAAGGGCCAGCCGCAGCGCGACACGATCATCTCGCGGTGGAACGCCTATCACGGCTCCTCCATCGGCAGCGCCTCGCTGGGCGGGATGGCGCCCATGCACGCCCAGGGCGGCCTGCCCATCCCGGGCATCCACCATATCGGCCAGCCCAACTGGTGGGCCGAGGGCGGCGACATGACGCCCGAGGAGTTCGGCCTCGCCCGCGCGCGCGAGCTCGAGGAGGCGATCGAGCGCATCGGCCCCGACCGCGTGGGCGCCTTCATCGCAGAGCCGGTGCAGGGGGCGGGCGGCGTCATCGTCGCGCCGGAGACCTACTGGCCCGAGATCCAGCGCATCGTGCGCAAATACGGCATCCTGCTGATCGCCGACGAGGTCATCTGCGGTTTCGGGCGCACCGGCAACTGGTTCGGCAGCCAGACGCTCGACATCCGGCCCGACATCATGACGATCGCCAAGGGCCTGTCCTCTGGCTACCAGCCGATCGGCGGCTCGATCGTGAGCGACGAGGTGGCCGGGATGATCGGGCGCGACGAGTTCAACCACGGCTACACCTATTCCGGCCATCCCGTCGCCTGCGCCGTCGCGCTGGAGAACCTGCGCATCCTCGACGAGGAAGGGATCGTCGATCGCGTGCGGGAGCACACGGCGCCCTACCTGAAATCCCGCTGGGAAAGCCTGGCCGACCACCCGCTCGTGGGCGAGGCGAAGATCGTGGGGCTGATGGGCTCGATCGCGCTCACCCCGGACAAGGCGACGCGCGCGGCCTTCGCCGCCGACGCCGGCACGGTGGGCTTCGTCTGCCGCGAGCGCTGTTTCGCCAACGATCTCGTGATGCGCCATGTGGGCGACCGGATGGTGATCTCGCCCCCGCTCGTCATCTCCGACGAGGAGATCGACGAACTGATCCTGCGCGCGCGCCGCGCGCTCGACGAGACCCATGACAGGCTGCGGGCCGAGGGGTTGATGGAGGCCGCAGCCTGACCGGGGCCGGCGCGGGTTTCCGGCCGTGGCGGGGGCGCTGCCCCCGTCGCGGCTCCGCCGCGACTCCCCCGGAGTATTTGCGCCAAGAAGAAGGCGCTGGCGGCGTCAGCCCTGAAGCGGTTTCACCGACAGCTCGCCCTCTTCCCGCGCCTTCATGGCGAGCGTCGCGGCGTGGCTCGCGGCGGCGGTGGTGAAGTAGGGGATCTTGGCGTAAAGGGCGACCGAGCGGATCTCGCGGCTGTCCTCGACCGCCTGCGCGCCTTCGGTGGTGTTCATCACCAGCGAGATCTCGGCGTTCTTCAGCCGGTCCACGATGTTGGGACGGCCCTCGTAGACCTTGTTCACGACCTCGCACGCGACACCGTTGTCCGTCAGCCAGGCGCCGGTGCCGCGGGTGGCGACGATCTCCAGCCCCATCGCGGTGAGAAGCCGGGCGGCCTCGAGCATCTGGGGGCCCTTGTCGGTGTCCCGGATCGACACGAAGGCCCGTCCCGACTGGGGCAGCTCCATCCCGGCGCCGAGCTGCGCCTTGAGGAACGCGCGCGCGAAGGAGCGGTCCCAGCCCATCACCTCGCCGGTGGAGCGCATCTCGGGGCCGAGGATCGTGTCGACGCCGGGAAAGCGGGCGAAGGGCATCACCGCCTCCTTCACCGAGAACCAGGGCATCGCCGGGTCCGCGAGCGTCATCGGGTCGGCGAGGGGCAGGGGCTGGTCGTAGCTCACGTCCTTGTAGGGCGGCCGGCCGGAGAAGGCCGAGAGCGGTTCGCCCGCCATGACGCGCGCGGCGATGGACGCGATGGCCGAGTCGGTGGCCTTGGCCACGAAGGGCACGGTGCGCGAGGCGCGCGGGTTCACCTCGATCAGGTAGACCTCGCCGTCCTTCACCGCGAACTGCACGTTCATCAGGCCCACCACGCCGAGTTCCAGCGCCAGCGCGCGGGTCTGGCGCTCGATCTCCTCGATGATGGGCGCGGAGAGCGAGTGCGGTGGCAGGCAGCAGGCGGAGTCGCCCGAATGCACGCCCGCCTCCTCGATGTGCTGCATGATGCCGGCCACGTGCACGTCGCGCCCGTCGGAGATGGCGTCCACGTCCACCTCCGTCGCGCCGGAGAGGTAGCCGTCGAGAAGCACGGGGCTCTTGCCCGAGACCACCACGGCCTCGTCGATGTAGCGTTCCAGGTGGGCCTGGTCGCGCACGATCTCCATGGCGCGGCCGCCCAGAACGTAGGACGGGCGGATCACCAGCGGAAAGCCGATCTCCTCGGCAATGGCGCGGGCCTGCGCCTTGGAAGACGCGATCCCGTTCTGGGGCTGTTTCAGATCGAGCTTGTTCACCAGCGCCTGGAAGCGTTCCCGGTCCTCGGCGAGGTCGATCGCGTCGGGCGTGGTGCCGAGGATCGGGATGCCCTCGGCCTCGAGCGCCCGGGCCAGTTTCAGGGGCGTCTGCCCGCCGAACTGCACGATGACCCCGTGCAGCGTGCCGGCCTCCTGCTCCACCCGGAGGATTTCCATCACGTGCTCGAAGGTCAGCGGCTCGAAGTAGAGGCGGTCGGAGGTGTCGTAGTCGGTGGACACCGTCTCCGGGTTGCAGTTGACCATGATGGTCTCGTAGCCCGCGTCGCTCAGTGCGAAGCAGGCGTGGCAGCAGCAGTAGTCGAACTCGATGCCCTGCCCGATCCGGTTCGGACCGCCGCCGAGGATCACCACCTTCTTCCGGTCGCTGGGGCGCGCCTCGCACTCCACCTCGCCCATCATCGGCGCCTCGTAGGTGGAATACATGTAGGGCGTCTGCGCCTCGAATTCGGCGGCGCAGGTGTCGATGCGCTTGAAGACCGCGGTGACGCCGAGATTGAGGCGCGCGCGCCGGACCTGTGCCTCCTCCCGGCCCGTCAGCTCCGCGAGGCGGGCATCGGTGAAGCCCATCATCTTCGCCGCGCGCAGCCCCTCTTCCGTGACCGGCAGCCCGTCCCGGCGCAGCCTGTTCTCGGCCTCGACGATCTCGCGGATCCGCGCGAGGAACCACGGATCGAAACTGGTGATGGCGCCGATCTCCTCGTCGTCGAGGCCATGGCGCATGGCCTGCGCGATCACGCGAATCCGGTCGGGCGTCTTGCGCGAGAGCGCGCGGACGATCGCGGCGTGGGCCTGGTCGGGATCGTCGGCGCCGTCGATCGCGATCTCGTCGAAGCCGGAAAGCCCGGTCTCGAGGCTCGACAGCGCCTTCTGCATCGATTCGTGGATCGTCCGGCCGATGGCCATCGCCTCGCCCACCGACTTCATCGAGGGGGTGAGGTCGGGCTCGGCGCCCGGGAACTTCTCGAAGGCGAAGCGCGGGATCTTGGTCACGACATAGTCGATCGTCGGCTCGAAACTGGCGGGCGTGACCTTGGTGATGTCGTTGTCGAGCTCGTCGAGGGTGTAGCCCACGGCAAGCTTCGCCGCGATCTTGGCGATGGGAAAGCCGGTGGCCTTCGAGGCCAGCGCGGAGGAGCGCGAGACGCGGGGGTTCATCTCGATCACCACCATGCGCCCGTCTTCGGGGTTCACCGCCCATTGCAC
Source organism: Rhodosalinus sp. FB01 (assembly GCF_041365715.1). Lineage (NCBI taxonomy): Bacteria > Pseudomonadati > Pseudomonadota > Alphaproteobacteria > Rhodobacterales > Paracoccaceae > Rhodosalinus > Rhodosalinus sp. FB01. The sequence continues at coordinate 118,607 of NZ_JBGFSH010000009.1, forward strand.
GTTGGAGCCGCCGGTCTCCACGCCGATCTCGCGCAGGACGGCGATCGAGCCGTTGCGCATGATCTGGTATTCCTTGTCGGTCAGCGTGAGCGCCGGCGCGACGGTGATCGAATCGCCCGTGTGCACGCCCATCGGATCCACGTTCTCGATGGAGCAGACGATGATGGCGTTGTCCGCGCGGTCGCGGACCACCTCCATCTCGAACTCCTTCCAGCCAAGCAGGCTCTCGTCGATCAGGATCTGGCTGACGGGCGAGGCGTCGAGGCCCGAGCGGCAGTAATGCTCGAAATCGTCGCGGTTGTAGGCGATGCCGCCGCCGGTGCCGCCCAGCGTGTAGGCCGGGCGGATGATGGCCGGCAGGCCCACATGCTCGAGCGCGGCCATGGCCTCTTCCATGGAGTTCGCGATGGTGGCCTTCGGGTTCTCGAGGCCGATCCGCTCCATCGCCTCGCGGAAGAGCTTGCGGTCCTCCGCCATCTCGATGGCCGCGCGCCGCGCGCCGATCATCTCCACGCCGAAGCGGTCCAGAACGCCCATCTCCTCGAGCTTGAGCGCCGTGTTGAGGCCGGTCTGCCCGCCCATCGTGGGCAGGAGCGCGTCGGGCCGCTCCTTCTCGATGATCCGGGCCACGATCTCGGGGGTTATCGGCTCGATATAGGTGGCGTCGGCGAGGCCGGGGTCCGTCATGATCGTCGCCGGGTTGGAGTTGACCAGGACGACCCGGTAGCCTTCTTCCCGGAGCGCCTTGCAGGCCTGCGCGCCGGAGTAGTCGAACTCGCAGGCCTGACCGATGATGATCGGCCCCGCCCCGATGATCATGATCGACTGGATGTCGGTGCGTCTGGGCATGTCAATCCTCAGGGGCTGCGGCGCGCAAATCCGCACGGGTTATAGAGAAGCGCGGCTGCGGTGCAAGGGGGGGGCGGCCGGGCGTTTCCGAACACCTCGGAACGGCCCTCCGCGTCGGCGCGGCGCCGTGGCTGCGGGCTTGATCTGTGTCAATCAAACTTGACATTAGATCTGTCAGATTTTCCCAAAAGGGAGACTCGCCATGCGCATTCTGTTCGTCCACCCCAACTACCGCTCCGGCGGGGCCGAGATCGCCGGCACCTGGCCCCCTGCCTGGGTCGCCTACCTGACCGGGCATCTGCGGCAGGCCGGTTTCGACGATATCCATTTCATCGACGCGATGACCGACAACATCGCCGACGAGGATCTGGCCGGCCGCATCGAGGCGCTGCAGCCCGACGTGGTGGGGGTGACGGCGATCACCCCGTCGATCTACCGCGCCGAGGAAGTGCTGCGCATCGCACAGGAGCGTGTGCCCGGCGCGGTGCGCGTCCTCGGCGGGGTCCACGCCACGTTCATGTACAAGCAGGTCCTGTCGGAAGCGCCCTGGGTCGACGTGATCGTGCGCGGCGAGGGCGAGGAGATCCTGACCGAGCTGATGCTCGCGGTGCAGGACGGGCGCTGGCCCGCCGACCGCTACCGCATCAAGGGCCTGGCGTTCCGTGACGGCGAGCAGATCGTGGCGAACGAGGCCGCGAGCACCGTGAAGGACATGGAGGCGATCAAGCCCGACTGGACCGTGCTGGAGTGGGAGAAATACATCTACATCCCGCTGAACACCCGCGTGGCGATTCCCAACATGGCGCGCGGCTGCCCGTTCACCTGCTCCTTCTGCTCGCAGTGGAAGTTCTGGCGCGACTACCGCGTGCGCGAGCCGAAGGCCGTCGTGGACGAGATCGAGGATCTGGTGGAAAACCACGGCGTCGGTTTCTTCATCCTCGCGGACGAGGAGCCCACCATAAACCGCAAGAAGTTCATCGAGTTCTGCCAGGAACTGATCGACCGCGACCTGCCGCGCCGCGTGCAGTGGGGCATCAACACGCGCGTCACCGACATCTACCGCGACCGGGAGCTGCTGAAATTCTACCGCAAGGCGGGGCTGGTGCATGTCAGCCTCGGCACGGAGGCCGCCGCGCAGATGAAACTCGACCAGTTCAACAAGGAAACCAAGGTCGACGAGAACAAGACCGCCATCCGCCTGCTGCGCGAGGCCGACATCCTCGTCGAGGCGCAGTTCATCGTCGGCCTCGACAACGAGACCCGGGAGACGCTGGAAGAGACCTACCAGATGGCGTGGGACTGGCAGCCGGACCTGGCGAACTGGGCGATGTACACGCCATGGCCGTTCACGCCGCTCTTCCAGGAACTAAAGGATCAGGTCGAGATCTTCGATTTCTCGAAATACAACTTCGTCACCCCGATCATGAAGCCCGCCGCGATGGAGCGGGGCGAGCTGCTGGACGGCGTGATGAACAACTATCGCCGCTTCTACATGAAGAAGGCGCTCTTCCATTACCCCTGGCGGGGCACGGGCTACCGGCGGCGCTACCTCCTGGGGTGCCTCAAGGCCTTCCTGAAGGCGGGTTTCAACCGGACCTTCTACGACCTGGGCAAGGCCGGCTACTGGGGCCCGCAATCGAAGGACAAGGTGGATTTCAACTTCGACGAAACCCGCCAGATCGCCGAGGCGCAGATGGACGACTGGGAAGCGGCCGCCGACCGCGCCGCGCGTGCACGCGAGCGGCGAGAGGCGGTGCGCGCCCAGATGAAGGAGCGCGGCGCGGAACGCCGGGAAGGCTTCAAGATGCCGAACGGCGCCGAGGTGCGCGCCTGCGGCGGCTCCGACCAGCAGATGGAGAATGTCTGAGGCCATGGTGCCTTTCGACGGCACCTCCGCCGCGGGCGGCACGGCCGCCCGCATCGGCCCGAACGCGCTGCTGCAGCTCGATCCGCTGCTGCGCGAGGCGGGGCTCGACCGGTCCGTCTACGCCGCGGCGGGGATCGAGGCGATGCCCGACGGCACCGGGATGATCGATGAGCGGCCCGTGGCACGCGTGCACCAGGAGCTGCGGCGGATCGCACCCGGCCGCGCGCCCGACCTCGCCCATGCGGCGGGCGTGGGCACCGGGCGCTACATCCTCGCGCATCGCATCCCCCGCGCGGCGCAACGTCTTCTGAGGATGCTGCCCGCACCGCTCGCCGCCCGCCTCCTGGCCCGCGCGATCGCCGCGAATGCCTGGCCCTTCGCCGGCTCGGGTCGGTTCTCGGTGAAAACGCCTTTCTGTTTCGAAATCGCCGACAATCCGGTCGTCCGCGGTGAAACGGCGCCGCGCCCCGTCTGCGACTGGCACTCGGGCGTCTTCACCACGCTTTACGCCGCGCTCGCGCATCCCGACATGCGCTGTACCGAGACGGCGTGCTGCGCCGCGGGCGCGCCCGCCTGCCGGTTCGAGATCGCCCGCCCGTCGCGCGCGGTCACTCGCCGGCCTTGAGCTGCCTCACTGCGGGGTGCGGCGTGTAGAGATAGGCGCGCGAGGCGGGAACCATGGTCTGGTCATGGGCGAGTTGAAGCTGGAACACGCCCTGCCGCGTCTCGTCGAATGTCACCTCGCATGCCGTGAGGTAGTAGCGCCACATGCGCACAAAACGCTCGTCGTTGAGCGTGCGCACCGCGTCGAGATTGGCCTCGAACCGGTGCCGCCATTCGCGCAGCGTCCGGGCGTAATGGTAATGGCCGGCAAGGACTTCCAGATCGGTGATCCAGAGCTCCGACGCCTCGACCGGAACCGCGAGCTCGGAGAGCGATGGCACGTAGCCGCCGGGAAAGATGTACTTGCTGAGCCAGGCGGATTGCGTGGTCGGCGGCGACACCCGGCCGATCGTGTGGATGAGCGCCACGCCGTCCGGGGCGAGCAGGTCGCGCACCTTGTCGAAATAGACGGGCAGCTGCGGCAGGCCGACATGCTCCAGCATCCCGACGCTGACGATGCGGTCGAAGCGCTCGTCGAGCTTGCGGTAATCGAGCAGCCGGAACTCGACGCGGTGCGAAAGCCCCGCGGCCTCGGCCCGCGCCCGGGCGCGCCCGAGCTGGTTTTCCGACAGCGTCACGCCCAGGACGCGCGCGCCGTAATCCCTCGCGAGCGTGAGCGCCATGCCGCCCCAGCCGCAGCCGATGTCGAGCACCCGGTCGTCGGGTCGGATCATCAGCTTTTCCGCGATATGCGCTTTCTTGGCAGCCTGCGCCTCTTCCAGCGTCATGTCCGGCCGGGCGAAATAGGCGCAGCTGTACTGCCAGTCCTCGTCGAGGAAGAGACCGTAAAGATCGTCGGAAAGATCGTAGTGATGCGCCACGTTGCGCCGCGCCGAAAGCGGCGTGTTGCGCATGGCCCAGCGGCGCAGCGCGAAACGCAGGCCCCCGAGCGCCCGCGCGACGGGCGTGTAGCTCTGGCTGTTGTCGGCATTGCCGCGGTTGGAGACGAGAAGCCGCAGCAGAGGCTCGAGCTGGTCGGTCGCGATCTCGATCGTGCCGTTCATGTAGCCCTCGCCCAGCGCCAGTTCCGGGGCTAGGCAGATCCGGCGATAGACCGCCTCTTCGGCGATGCGAACCTCTGCCGCGTATCCTTCTCCGCCGGGACCGAACTCCGCGGCCTTGCCGTCCGGGCCGATCACCTTCAGCCGGCCCTTCCGGATCATGCGCCGCAACATTCCTTCAAAGCTGCTTCTCCACATCGTCCCCCACTTCCCGGAGGCGCCGCGGGCACCGCCGCCAAAGACTTTCCTGCACTCCCGGTCGCGCAGTATGCCACCGAGTACGGGAATCGCAAAATCCGCCCGCGCGCCCGCACCTTGACTTCGCCCGCCAAGCCCTGTTTCTCGGCGCGGAACCGCGGACCGGAGGCCGACATGCACCCTTATCGCAGCCACACCTGCGCCGAGCTCAGCACCAGCGACGTGGGCCAGACCGTGCGCCTTTCGGGATGGGTGCACCGCGTGCGCGACCACGGCGGCGTGCTTTTCATCGATCTACGCGACCACTACGGCATCACGCAGGTGCTGTGCGATCCCGACAGCGCGGTCTTTGCCGAGGTGGAGAAGGTGCGCTCGGAATGGTGCGTCCGCATCGACGGCGAGGTGAAGGCGCGCGATCCCTCGCTCATCAATCCCAAGATCCCCACCGGCGAGATCGAGGTCTACATCCGCGACATCGAGGTGCTGGGCGCCGCCGCGGAATTGCCGCTGATGGTGTTCGGAGACCAGGAATACCCCGAGGAGACGCGCCTTCGGTATCGCTACCTCGATCTGCGGCGCGAGGAGATGCAGCGCAACATGACGCTTCGGTCGGACGTGGTCGCCTCGATTCGCCGCCGGATGTGGGACATCGGCTTTCGGGAGTACCAGACGCCGATCATCACCGCCTCCTCGCCCGAGGGCGCGCGCGACTTCCTCGTGCCGTCGCGCCTGCATCCGGGGCGGTTCTACGCGCTGCCGCAGGCGCCGCAGCAGTTCAAGCAGCTGCTGATGGTCTCGGGCTTCGACAAGTACTTCCAGATCGCGCCCTGCTTCCGCGACGAGGATCCCCGCGCCGACCGCTCGCCCACCGATTTCTACCAGCTCGACATGGAAATGAGCTTCGTCACCCAGCAGGACGTCTTCGATACGATCCAGCCAGTGATCGAGGGCGTGTTCGAGGAGTTCGGCGGCGGCCGCAAGGTCGACAAGGTCTGGCCGCAGATCAGCTTCGCCGACGCGATGCTGCATTACGGAACCGACAAGCCCGATCTGCGCAACCCGATCAAGATGCAGACCGTGTCGGAGCATTTCCGCGGCTCGGGCTTCGCGATCTTCGCCTCGCTGCTGGAGCAGGAGGGCACCGAGATCCGCGTCATCCCCGCACCGGGCGGCGGCTCGCGCAAGTTCTGCGACCGGATGAACAAGTTCGCGCAGGAGCAGGGGCTGCCGGGGATGGGCTACATCTTCTGGCGCGACGGCGAGGACGGGGTGGAAGCCGCCGGGCCGCTGGCCAAGAACATCGGCCCGGAGCGGACCGAGGCGATCCGCCGGCAGCTCGGCCTCGGCAAGGGCGACGCCGCCTTCTTCCTCGGTGGCCGGCCGAAGGAGTTCCAGACCGTCGCCGCGCGGGCGCGCGACGTGATCGGCCGCGAGTTGAACCACCTCGACGAGAACCGCTTCGCCTTCGCCTGGATCGTGGATTTCCCGATCTTCGAGAAGGACGCGGAGACGGGCGAGATCGACTTCGAGCACAACCCCTTCTCGATGCCGCAGGGCGGGATCGACGCGCTGGAGGGCGACCCGCTGGCGGTGAAGGGGTTCCAGTACGATCTCGCCTGCAACGGCTACGAGCTGGTCTCGGGGGCGATCCGGAACCACCGGCTGGACGTGATGCTGAAGACCTTCGCCATCGCGGGCTACAGCGAGGCGGAGGTGCGCCGCCGCTTCGGCGGGCTTGCGACCGCCTTCCAGTACGGCGCCCCGCCGCATGGGGGCTGTGCTGCCGGGATCGACCGGATCGTGATGCTGCTCGCCGACGAGCTCAACATCCGCGAGGTGATCCCCTTCCCGATGAACCAGCGGGCCGAGGACCTGATGATGGGCGCGCCGTCCCAGCCGTCGCCGGAACAGATGATGGAACTCTCCCTGCGCGTGGTGGAGCGGGACTGACGCGCCCCGCGGGCGGCGATCACATCGCCGCCCGTTCCGATAGCCGCTCCTGCAAAAGCCCCGTGACATGCGCCAGCGCACTGCGCCCGGCGCGCCCCTCGGCGCGGGCGGCCGCGAGGGCCCTCGCGGCCTCGGCCAGAGGCGCATCCTCCGCGATCCGGGCCACCCCGCCCAGGAACTGCGCGACGTAGTCGAGCCCGGCCGGCCCCGTCTTGCCGGACAGGGCCCTGGCGGCATGCTCGAGGTCGTCGTGGTAGGCGATCGGGTCGGGCCGGGGCATGGCCCCGATCGCGGCGCGCCCGGGCGCCGGTACCTCGACGCTGTCCGGCAGGCGGCTGAGCACCGCGCGCTGGAAGGCGGCGAGCCCCGGCAAGGGCTTCGGCAGGAACCCGTGGGCACCGGCGGCGAGCGCCGCGCCTTCGGCGCAGGGATCGCCGCTCAGCCCCAGTATGACCTGGGCCGCCGCCGTGGCGCGCGCGGCCTCGGCCAGGAGCTGGGCGCCCGACCCGTCGGGCAGCCCCATGTCCACCAGCAGCACGCTGGGCCGGTAGACGGCGAGATGGCGCCGCGCGGCGGCAAGACTGTCGGCGCGGCGAATGCGCGCGCCGGACCGCAGGCACAGAAGGCGCAACGCCTCGCTCGCGAAGCGGCTGTCCTCCACGGCGAGGACGGTCAGCCCGGCAAGCGGGCCCGCGCCGGCGGGGCGGCGAAGCGGGAAGATGCGGTCGTGTTCGTCCATTGGCGGTCTCCTCTCACGCGGTGTGCTGGCCGAGTCGGAGCATTGGCCCCGCGTGGTGAAGGAGGGGTTAAGCGCCGCGGCTTCCCCTTGCGGCCGCGGTGCTTCCTGTCCCATATGATGGCAACGCGCGAAACAGGAAGGCCCCGTCCCATGATCGGACGTCTGAACCACGTCGCCATCGCCGTGCCCGACCTCGAGGCGGCCGCCGCGCAGTATCGCGGCGCGCTGGGCGCCCGGGTGGGTGCCCCGCAGGACGAGCCGGACCACGGCGTCACGGTCGTCTTCATCGAGCTTCCCAACACCAAGATCGAACTCCTGTACCCGCTGGGCGAGGAGAGCCCGATCAAGGGCTTTCTCGAAAAGAACCCTGCCGGCGGCATCCACCACGTCTGCTACGAGGTGGAGGATATCCTCGCCGCCCGCGACAAGCTACGCGAGAGCGGCGCGCGCGTTCTCGGCTCGGGCGAGCCGAAGATCGGCGCGCATGGCAAGCCCGTGCTCTTCCTGCACCCCAAGGATTTCAACGGCTGCCTGATCGAACTCGAGGAAGTCTGAGCCCGGCAGCCGCGCCGCCGCCGGCGCAAGCCTGAAAGGATCCCCGCATGTCCATCGCCTCGGCGCTCGTGCTCTACGCCGTCATCTGGTTCATGACGCTGCTGGTCGCGCTGCCCATCCGGATCCAGACCCAGGGCGATCTCGGCAAGGTGACCGACGGCACGCATGCGAGCGCGCCCGAACATCATCACCTGGGCCGGAAGATCCGGATCGTCACGGTGGTCTCCCTGCTTCTCTGGGCGGTGATCGCGGGCATCGTCCTGTCGGGATGGATCACGGTGCAGGACATCGCCTTCTTCAACCGGATGCGTCCCCCTTCAGCCGGTGATACAGGTGCGTGAAGGTGGCCGCGCCGAGGATCGGCACGAAGAGGTTCAGCACCGGCACGACGAGCGGCAGCGCCATCAGCACGCCGGCCGCCCAGATCGTCGCCGCGTGACGCCGGCGTAGCCGCAACGCGCCCGCGCGCCCTTCGCGCCGCATCGCCGCCACGGTGAAGTATTCCCGCCCGAGCAGGTAGCCGTTCACGGCGATGAAGACGGGCGCACCCGCGACCGGCAGCACGAGGATCAAGAGAAGCGCCGCGGCGTTCGCGGCGATCAGGACGCCCATTGCGGCAAGACCGTCCCGCACGGCATCGGACACGGGCACGGCGGGCGCGGGCGGCAGGCCGGGGAAATGACGATCCTCCACGGCCTCGGCCACCTCTTCGAGGAACATGGACACGAAGGCCGACGCGACGGGCACCATCAGGAACACCGACAGCACGAGCATGAGCAGCAGGAACGCCCAGCTCAGCACGTTGTCCACCCAGCCGACCTCGCCCAGAAGCGGGAGGGTGACGGTATCGCCCACGAGCCAGCCCACCCCCCAGACGAGCACCGCGGTAACCGCCGCCAACAGCAGCGCCGTCAGCCCCAGCCCGCGCCAAAACACCGCGCGGAAGCGGCGGTCGCCGATCTGGCCCAGCGCCTTGAGGAAATCGCCCAGGATCACTCCGTCACCCATGTGACGATCGCGTCGAGGTCGGGCCGCGGGCGTTCCGGCGGCGCGGCGCTTTCGGTGCCGATATGGATGAAACCGGCCACCCGTTCGCCGTCCGCAAGGCCCAGCGCCGCGCGGCCGAAGGTCGGGTCGTGGGCGGGCCAACCGGACAGCCAGTTGGCGCCCCAGCCGGAGGCCAGCGCGGCATTGAGCAGCGACAGGCAGGCCGCGCCGGCCGAATAGGTCTGTTCGAGCGGCGGGATCTTCTCCGACGGCTTCTGCACCTCGATCACCGCCACCGCGAGCGGGCTGTCGGCGAATTGCCGGGCATCCTTGTCGGTGTCGGGGTCGGGCCGACCGAGCTCGGCGGCCCGTGCCCGCGCCGCGGCGGCCAGCCGGTCGAGCGCCCCGCGTTCCAGCACGACGAAGCGCCACGGCTCCAGCTTGCCGTGGTCGGGCACGCGCGCTGCCGCCTTCAGGATCGGCGCCAGCGCCGCGCGGTCGGGGGCGGGGGCGCCCAGCGTCTTGGCCGGGCGCGAGCGGCGGCTCAGCATGAATTCGAGAGCGGCGGGATTGGGCGCGGGCATGGTCTCTCCTTCGGTGATACCGACTATCTCGGCCGCGGCGAGGCGGGTTTCAAGCGGCGACGCGCTCTGGACGGGTGGTCGCGTCCCTTGGAAGGGACATGTCATGGCATTGCCGGACCTTACGCATCTCGCCCGGCCGGGCGCGCAGATCGCGCTGCGCGTGACGCCGCGCGCGGGGCGGGAGCGGCTCGTCGAAGAGGCGGGGCGCCTGCGCGCCTACGTCACCGCGCCGCCCGAAGGCGGCCGCGCGACGACCGCGGCGCAGGCGCTTCTGGCCCGGGCCATGGGTGTCGCGAAGACGCGGCTGACCCTCGTGCGGGGCGCGCGCTCGCGCGAGAAGGTGTTCCGTCTGGACTGACGGCCAAGGCGCCGCTCAGCCGCCGTTGCGGCGCTTGTAGACGCCCTCGGGAAGCTCGATCGCCGCGGCGAGGTCGCGCATCTGCGACATGGAGAGCGTGATGCGGTTCACCCGGTCGGTCCGCGGGTCGTACTGCTCGACCGTCACGCATTCCTCGAAGCCGTGCACGATGACATCTTCCTGAAGCGGCACCTCGCCCTCGTCGACGAGGGTGACCACGGTGGCGTCGAATTCGTGCTCGATGCTGAACATGCCCGAAGCCTATCGGCGCGCGAGGCGGATGTGCAAGTTCATCGGCCGATCACGCCGAAATGTCTGGAACCGGGCCGCGGCGTGCCGATACTGGGACCGGTGTCGAAACGCGAGGTCACGGGAAAACGATGCTCGGCTCCGCCATCCGTTCCGCGCTTGCCCTTCTCGCCCTCGCCATCACGCTGGGCGGCTGCGCGCCGGTTCCCGTCCCGCAAACCCCGGATGCCCCGGCCGCGTCACCGTCCGAGGAGGCGCGCGTCCGCGCCGACGCCGCCGTGCGCCGTTTCGTGGAGGTGGTGGACAGGGTGGAGCCTGTCGCGGAAGCGGAGTGCCGGGAGATCTCGCCGGCCCTCGACTGCGACTTCCGGATCGTGGTGGACGACCGCCCCGGGCTGCCGCCGAACGCGTTCCAGACGCGCGACCCGGCCGGGCGGCCGGTCGTGGCGCTCAACATTCCGCTGATCGCCACGGTGCGCAACGCCGACGAATTGGCCTTCGTGATCGGCCACGAGGCGGCGCACCATGTTCTGGGGCATATCGACCGCCAGCGCGAGAACGCGCGAGCCGGCGCGCTGGTTTTCGGAGAGATCGCGGCCCGCGGTGGCGCCGGGCTCGAGGCGGTGCGGTCGGCCCAGGAAGTCGGCGCGATCCTCGGGGCGCGGAGCTACTCCAAGGATTTCGAGCTGGAGGCCGACGCGCTCGGGACGGTGATCGCCGCGCGGGCGGGCTATGACCCGGTGCGCGGCGCGGCCTTCTTCACGCGCCTTCCCGATCCCGGCAACCGCTTCCTTGGCACGCATCCGCCCAACGCCGCGCGGATCGACCTCGTGCGCCGGGTCGCGGCAGGGCTCTGAGCCGGGGCGGGCCGGCGGGCTTGACCTGCATCAAGGCGCCCCCGGCGACGGGCAGGCACCTTCTTCCCGTAACGTCATGGAAGGAGGCCGCCATGCAGGGACAGAAGACGCTCAAGCGCCACGCCAACCTCGTGGACCGGATGGCCACGACGCTGGGCATCGACCTCGAGGAGAAGGCGCTTCGCGGCGAGCTCGCCTTCAACGAGATCGCCGACTCGGTGCTTGCCTGCAGCGGGTGCACGAGTCCCGGCCGGTGCGAGGCCTGGCTCGACGAGCACGCCGCGGGCAGCGACGCGGCGCCGGAATATTGCCGCAACGCCGATCTTTTCGCCCGCCTCGGCGGACGCTGAGGCGCGGGTCGTGCCGCGCCCTCTCGGCCCGCCCGGACGGCACTACTGGCTCTTGCAGCGCATGGCGCGCGTCACCGGCGCGGACACCGCCGGGGCGTGGGCCAGGGGGCGGCTTTCCGCGCCCGACTGGCGCGACATGGTGGACCGGTGCCGCGCCTGCGACAGGCCGGAGCGGTGCGGGCGTTGGCTCGATCTGCACGAGCGCGACAACGGTCCTGCGGTCGCGCCGCCGCGGGGATGCCGCAACGGCGAACGCCGTTCGAGGCTCTCGCAACCGGAAAAGGAGGCCACTCAGCCATGAACGCGATCGGAACCCCGGAGCGCCATTTCTGGATCACGCGCAGCGTGGCGCGGGCGATGGGCATCAGCCTGTCCGACGCGCTCGCCGCCGAACGGCTCACGCCGCAGGTCTATGCCCGGATGGTCGAGAACTGTGCCGCCTGTCCTCAGGCGCGGGCCTGCCAGGAATGGCTGGGCAGGCAAAGCATCGGTCATGCGCCGGCCCCGCTGACGGGGTGCCGGAACTACGGGGCGATGATCGCGCTGAAGGCGTGACCGGGGCGGTCAGTCCCGCAGGTTGCGGGCCGAGTCCTTGATCGCGGTATACTGGCCCGAGGGCCGGAAGCGCCAAAGGTACTCGGGCAGCACCGCCTCCATCGACACAGGCGCGATGCCGAGCTCGGCAAAGCCGCGCGCCCCGTCCGCGACGACGTTGTCGCGGCCGAGCTGACGCACCTGGTCACGGGTCAGTGTGCCGTTGCGATAAAGCCGAAGCGTGGCGCGCTCCAGCCCGTCGAGGCCAGCCGCCATGATCCGCGCCACCCAGAATGGCACGCTGATCACCAGGCGGCGCCGCCGGATCACGCCCAGCATGAGCTGCATGAGTTCGCGGAACGTGTCGACGTCCGGGCCGCCCAGCTCGTAGATGCCGGGCTCGGCACGGCCGGTGACGCCCTCCACCGCCGCGGCCGCGACATCGTCGACATAGGCCGGCTGGAATCGGACATTCGCGCCGACGACCGGGATCGCCGGGCTGAACCGCGCCATGCCCGCGAACCGGTTGAAGAAGTCGTCCTCCGGGCCGAACAGGACCGAGGGCCGCAGGATCACCGCCTGCGGCATCGCCTCGAGCACCCGGCGCTCTCCTTCGGCCTTGCTGCGCGCGTAGAGACTGGGACCCTCGGGATCGGCGCCGATCGCCGAGATCTGGACCATGCGCGCCGCGCCGGCCTCCGCCGCGATCCGGGCGATTCGGCCCGCGCCCTCGGCCTGTACCGCGTCGAAGTTGTTCTTGCCGAACGAATCGAAGGTGCCCACGCAGTTGACGACCGCGTCCGCGCCCTGCGCGACGGCGGCGACGCTGGCGTCGTCACGGATATTGCAGAAAAGCGGCTCGACCTGTCCGACGACACCATAGGGGCGCACGAAATGCGCGTCGTTCGGATTCCGCACCGCGACGCGCACGCGCCAGCCTTCCTGGGCCATTCGCCGCGCGATGTAGCGCCCGAGGAATCCCGAGCCGCCGTAGATCGTGACGAGCTGCGCCATCATGGGCCTCCGCTACGCGTGTGACGCGCCTTCCTTACCGCCCGGCCGGGGGTGAAACAAGGCGGCCCGGCACCTCGTCGAATCGCCGTTGACAGGTCCCGGGGCCGGGGCTACACCGCCGCTCACGACACCTGCCCAGGTGGCGGAACTGGTAGACGCGCTAGCTTCAGGTGCTAGTGCCCGTACGGGCGTGGAGGTTCGAGTCCTCTCCTGGGCACCAATCCCTTCAGGTAACCCTCTGTTTTGCATCAGCTTTTCTTTGGCTGAGCAGAGGCGTAGTACCAAATGGAGTACCAGACTGTCCACTTCACATTTGTGAAACACGGCATCTTCTACTTCGCGAGAAAGATCCCGAACGACCTTCGCGACCATTACACGAGCACCAAGATCTCGTTCTCACTTCGGACCCGGAAGGCGGCGGTTGCGAAGGCGAGAGCCACGAAGGCGTCCCAGCAACTCGATGAGCATTGGCACTTCCTTCGGATGCAAAACCTGGACCTGCCAGGCAAGCACATGCTCCGTGTAAGCAAGCCGCATCCCACGGGACCAGTCGTGGTCCCCGGCCCAGAGAATGCGCCGCAGCAGCCCGGCATCACGTTGAGCGAGGCCGTCGCTGTATACCTGCGTCTGAAGGGCGCGAACCGCCCGGCTACGTTTCACCGGGCTGCCGAGCGGTCGTGCGGCTATGTCATCGACATCTGCGGTGACAAGGACATCACCGCCTATACTCGGGCCGACGCTAACGCGTTCCGCGATGCCCTGATCGCCCGCAAGCTCTCTGGAAGCAGTGTCACGCGGATCTTCGGTATTATCAGGTCCGTGATCAACTTCGCCGCCTCGGAGATCGGGATCACGCTGAGGAACCCTTTCGCTGGGGTCTACTACGACAGGACAGCAGGGGTCGAAGGGCGCGAGCCGATGTCGATTGCTGACATCAGGAAGGTGCAAGTGAAATGCCGGGCCATGGACGACCAAGCGCGATGGCTTGTTGCGATGGTCTCTGACACCGGAATGCGTCTCGCGGAAGCCGCAGGTCTCCTCCGTGACGACATCAAGCTAGACGGACCTATTCCGCATGTCGTCGTGCGCGAGCATCCGTGGCGCCGATTGAAGACCTCGACCAGCGCCAGGTCAGTTCCTTTGGTCGGAGAAGCGCTGTGGGCCGCCCGGCGTGTCATGGCAGAACAGATAGATAGCAAGTTTGCCTTCCCTCGGTACAACAAGGGCGAAACCACGAACGCCAACTCGGCAAGCGCTGCTTTGAACAAATGGATCAAGCCACAGGTCTCAGGCCGCTGCACCATGCACAGCTTTCGGCACTCCATGCGCGACCGTCTTCGAGCCATCGAGTGCCCTGCCGACATCGTGGACCAGATCGGCGGCTGGCAGACTGACGGTGTGGGGCACGGTTATGGCAAAGGGTATCCGCTAAAGGTACTTGCCAAATGGATGGCGGCGACTGCGTAGCCTGTGTTGGTACTACGCCTCTGCTCAGCCAAAGAAAAGCT